>NZ_JAUBTF010000025.1:0-88107 GCF_036702355.1 Microcoleus sp. D3_18_C4 | reverse complement strand
GTGACAAGACGATAAAACTGTGGAACCTGCAAACCCAAAAACCGATTGCCACCCTCACCGGCCATAGCAGTTCGGTCATGAGTGTCGCCTTTAGCCCAGATGGCAACACCTTGGCTTCTGCAAGCGATGACAAGACGATAAAACTGTGGAACCTGCAAACCCAAAAACCGATTGCCACCCTCACCGGCCATAGCAGTTCGGTCTGGAGTGTCGCCTTTAGCCCAGATGGCAAAACCTTGGCGACCGCAAGCGATGACAAGACGATAAAACTGTGGACTTGGGATTTAGAGCAACTAATGGCATTCGGCTGCAACTGGATCAGCGATTATCTCAGAACAAACCCGAAAGTGACAGCCGAGGATAAACAGATGTGTTCTGATTACCTCAACCATAAGTCAATCAAAAAGGACTAGGCAAAAACAGCCCGCGAGCAAAATGGGCGCACTACATTTTTTTCACCTCAGCACATATTCCACCTTTTCCGTCGTCCATTCATTACTCGCTTTAGTTACAACCTCCGCCATTCGCCCCTGTAAATCTTGGTCTAACGCTGGCAATTCCCACAAGTGATAATTCGTTGCATCCAAAGTTGCAAATACTTTTATTACATTTACCCCTTCCTCATAATTTTTTGGCAATGATAGTTTGAGTGGTTCTGTTGTCTCTCCTTTGGGTTCTACAACTTCATTATTCACACCTTTGGGATAGATTTGTAAAATCCGAAAATCCATATCAAATATCAAGGCAGTTATATTTAAACTTCTAGTAGATTCATTGTGAATTACTAAAGTGATATCTTCTGCACCTTTTTCTAATACAGGAACTTTACCATCAACATTCAAAACTACACGTTGCCGTTTGACAGATTTAACCAATTCAACCTTAAGTTTGCCATTTAAGCGAGAAAAAGCGTCTTCATTGTCCAACTCCAAACGATTTTGATATATGGTAATATGGATTAAGCGATTAATTAGCTTTTTAGCTGCTTCAGGTGCATCAACTTTGATCGGAAAAAGAACATTTTTGATAGGTGCTTTATTAGCATCTAAAATCACATATTCTCCTTGAGAGTTCACGGAAACAAAATAATTCACATTCTCATCTTTTTCGGTTTCGGGACAGAATTCTATCCAGCTATGATTTTCAACTTCCTCTTTTTGAGTTTCGAGTATACCAGGAAGTGATGACACATCTACACCAGGAATTTGCGGTAACGGGTCAGGCAGAAGAACGCGAACTTTGCGAATTTGTTCCAACGGTGGCCCTACATAGACAGCAGGTGAACCTATTTCAATTATTCCTTCTGTTAATTTATGATGGAGTTCTCGGGTTCTAAATTCGTTGTGTAGCATCGTTACTTCTGCCCAACATTCGGATGCCCCCAACTCTACAACTTTAACTGTAGCAATGCGATTTTCACTATCCTCAAAAGCCCTCGTCCCGAATCGAAAAATATCGAATTCTGCCCCTTTTTTAATGCCGCTAGCTTCACCCATTTGCAATTGGACTCGGTTTTTGGTAATATCTACTTTCATCACGGGAGCGTTACGGCTAGCAACGACAGATTGACCGCCCAAAAAAGTGCGATTTGTCTCGCCAATCAACATCGGTGTTTGTCGGTCAAAGTCATTGTGAACGAGATTAGAAATTTGATTGAACAAATGTTCTACAGCAATCTCTGTCCCGTATTGTCGCAAAGCTTTTAGTAAATAATAAGTTAAAGCGCCGTTGCGTTCCGTCCCTTCAAAAACCTTTTCATAAGCGAATTCCTGATCCCGACAAGCTGCTATTAAGGTATAACCTTTCGGTTCTGGTAACAAACCATTGACAACGGTAATATTGCGGCTATTTTCTGTTGAAGTTTGCCAATTTTGTGCTAATTCCTGAAGCGGTGCGACTAAACTATCTGTAGGTCGAAGAGTCATATCAATAAAACCTTCACCGCGAATCCGGTCATCTCCGCTCATCTCTCTCGTTGCGCCACCGGAATGACAGCTATCGAGTACCAGGGTTACAACTAACTCTTTTGCCACCATTTCTTCCAGGAGTTTGGCAAATTCCAAGTCGCGCAAATAGCGTGAGTTTGGTTGACCGATATCGCAGGGAACTAAGGCTTCATCTAAACCCATAGAACCCTTGAGGCTTTCAAAAATTGTTTTCGCCCGTCCGCCGTGACCGGAGTAGTGAATATATACTCGGTCTTGAGGTTGGGCTTGGGCGGTTAGTTCTTTGAATTTGGCGACGATATTTTCATAAGTTGGTAAGAGTTCTGGGGGTTCTTGGGGTTGGTTGGGATTGTCGGAAGCAGTAGCGGTGAGTTTAATAATTTGGTCGGGTGTGAGGTTGAAGGTTTCTTTTAAATAGGTTTCGACGTGGTTGATATCTTGAACGCATCCTCGCAAGTTTTTGTAGGAGTTACCTTCTGGTAAGCGATGGGGGAAGTAGAAATTGATGCCGATGAGGAGGGCGTAGAAGTTGGGAGTTTGGTTAGTCATGGTTGTTGCTGGGTAAGGGGTTTGGAAAATATATTTGAGATTTGAATCAACTTTTTAGCAAGATTATTCTGAGCGAAAGTTTTTTAATACCTCATTAGTAAACGGATTTTTAGCCTTTTTTAGAGATTCTATCCAATCTTTTTGCTTTGTTTTTTCATTTTCATCACTGATTAATTTAATAGATTCTTCAAAATCTAGGACAGCGCCATTAAAATTACCTATTAATGCTCTGGCCACACCCCGACTCTTACGAATCCATCGGTTATTAGGTTCGAGTTGAACAGCTTTGTCACAAGCAACTATAAATTTTTGTGGTTGCTGATTAAGGCTACCCATCCAACAGAGCTTATTCCAATCACTTGCTAAATAAATTAAATTTGAGTCCAGTTTAACAGCTTTTTCAAAATTAGCAATTGCATCATCAATACGGCCCTGTAACGCTAACTGTTCACCATGCAAAAAGAAAGCTGTTGCAGAAGGTTCCACTCGATCGCAGAGATCCTGGTTCTCTGATTCAATGCTATTA
The DNA here is from genome assembly GCF_036702355.1 of Microcoleus sp. D3_18_C4. Taxonomy (NCBI): domain Bacteria; kingdom Bacillati; phylum Cyanobacteriota; class Cyanophyceae; order Oscillatoriales; family Microcoleaceae; genus Microcoleus; species Microcoleus sp. D3_18_C4. Next base: position 85,086 of record NZ_JAUBTF010000025.1, on the reverse strand, counting down.
GGGTTATTCTGTAAATAATTTTTGAGGTGATTGCAAGCTTTTGCTTGTAAGTTATTGAGTTCTATATCCCATAATCTTACTTGACCATCATCAACACCAGCAACAAGAAATTTATCTTTAGGACTGAAACTAACAGAATAAATTTCTCCTTTATAGATATCAATACTATTTATTAATATACCATCAAGATTCCAAATCTTGATCTTACGATCTCTGCTAGCCGAAGCAATCATTTGACCATCTGAGCTAAAACTTACACTCTCAACTCCGGCTGAATGCCCGTAAATTGTTTTTCGGAGTGTGCCGTCTTTATTCCAAAGCTTGATTGTCTGATCCCAACTAACAGAAGCAATGATTTTGCCATCGGGACTGAAACTTACGTCTGTAACTCTTTTAGTATGACCAGGCAGAATTTTTACATTTGATGCATCATTCGTACTCCACAGTCTAACCGAATTATCGGCACTTGCGAAAACTAAAGTTTTTCCATCAGGACTAAATCTAACTTTATTTACTCCCAATTGATTTTTAAAGGTTCTTAATTAGACTACCATCTTGAGTATTCCAAAGTTTGATAGTATTATCCAAACTTGCTGAAGCAATGTTTTTACCATCAGGACTAAAAGCTACACCTTGAACAGCTTTGCTATGACTAGATTTACTACTACATTTTTTATTTTTAGTTTCTATAGAAGCATCTATTAAAGGTTTAATTAAGTGACCATCGGCATCCCATAATTTTATGGTACAATCTGCACTAGCAGTGATCATTACTTTACCGTCAAGAGGACTGAAAGCTACTTCATAAACCTTTTCACTATGGCTACGAACAGTACGATTATAACAATGTGGGTCTGGTGATTGACTCAACGTAACATCTACTAAATCTTTGTTGATGCTGTTACCATTTACATCCAACTGTTTAACAATTTTGCACTTACTGGCTGAAGCAATTCTCTGACCGTCAGGGCTAAAGCTAACATCTAAAATAGGACTCTCTGCTTCTCCAAAAGCCTTTGGAGTTTCTTTTGTATTCCATAATTTGACTGTATTGTCGTCACTGGCAGAGGCAAGAATTTTGCCATCGGAGCTAAACTTTACATCCCATACTCCATTTCCATGCCCGTTCAAAGTTTCAGAGGTCATACCTGGTCGATCCCAATACCAAAGCAGAATATGTTTGTCCCAAGTCCCGCCTGCAATTATTTGATTATCAGGACTAAAACTAACCCCTCTTACAAAATCTTTGGAAGCTTTGAGGCAACTATATTCAATCCCATTTTGACTTTTTTTAAGTTGGTTGTCACAAATTTCTCCCAAAGTTTTTTGATCGAGAGAAAATTTTAGATCTCTAATCCAGTCATTACTTTTGCTTTCTGCTTGTTTACGCCAGAGTTTAATTGTACCATCACCACCCCCTGTTACTAACATCTTTCCGTCATGGCTAAAATCTAAACTCCAGACTCCTCTTTTACTATGTCCCCTAAGAGTACCTAATAGTTCTACATCCTTAAATGTACCATTTTGACTTCTCCAAAATTTTACACTGCCATCACCACCACCAGTAGCTAGGGTTTGATTATCTTTAAAACTCATGCTCAAAAGCCAGCCTTGATTAGCCTTTATCGAGTTTAAGGGTTGACCATCTGAACTCCACAACTTAATATTACTATCATCATCTGATGAAGCAATTATTCCTCCGTTAGGACTAAACTTTACAACTCGAACTGGATGACTATGCCTTAAGGTAGATTTAAGAACCCAAGTACCATTTTGTTGTGACCAAAGTTTAACTGTTTTATCTTTACTTGCCGAAGCTATTATTTTACCATTTGGACTAAAAGTTGCTTTCCAAATAGTGTCTTTATGCACCTCGCCAAAATCTTGTAGTAAGCGACCTTCTTGACTCCATAGGATTAAATGTTTATCATAAGCTGATGTAAGAATTTGACCATCTTTGCTAAAGCTGATACTCGTTACACCACCTTGATGTTTCTCTAAACGATTTAACTCACGAGTCTCATAAACAGCTTTTCTCAAATTAATGATTACACTATTTCGGTTAGTGGTTGTTGATAGAAGTGGGGTTTTTAACTTATTTGAAGCTTTTAAAATTTCTATTAAACCCTGAAATTGTTTATCAGATTCGAGTAGCGATTGGGAAGATATACTTAAATTTGTAATCTCAAAGTTATATCTATTTTTGAAAACTAATCCTGTCACAAAAACTAGAGAAATTGTCAGCAATCCGAATGTAAATTTCTTAAAAATCTCTTTTCGTTTTTCTCGATTAATACTTTTCTGGATAAACTTTTGCTCCTCTATTCTAAGTTGTTCTGGATGTTTGTTTAACCAGTCTTCCGCTACGCTTAATGGGACACCTCTCAATAATCCCTCAGTATCATAGTTGTTATTTTTCCAATCTTGTAACAGGACTTTTAAGCGTTCTTGCCAAGTCCGAAATTGACGACTAGCATTGATCCAATCACGGAAAGTTCCCCATTCTCGAATCAGCGCTTCATGTACGACTTCGACAGTGTCTTCCTGTTCTTGTTGTCCCGTGACCACCAACCGTGCTGGATATCCTGCTAAATAACTGACCAAATTCCAGTTCTCTTCCCCCACTTCCGCACGGGTAGCAACGCGCCGAGTGTCTTCTGTTCCTTCCCCTGGACGAACTAACTGTACAAAAATTCGCTGTGTCTGCTTTTTCTCTGTTTCACTGAGTTGTTGATAAACTTGTTCTGCATGATTAGCAATGGCTTTTTTGACACCACCAATTTCTTCATAAGCTTGATGAGTTAATTCTCGATTGACTTGCTTTTCCCACAACCGAGTCAGGGCAAATTCTAATAAGGGTAAATTTCCGGGTTCTTGACCTACATCATCAAGAATACGTTGAGTTAATTGTGTTTCTAATTGCACTTCTAACTTGTGAGCAGGTAATTCAATCGCTTGTTGTAATTCCCCTCGTTTCATAGAACTCAAGAATTGCGGTGTGAATTCCTGTAAGATATCCTTAAATCGAGGATAGGAAAGTACATAACCCAAAAAATCAGCCCGTAACGTTAAAACTAATGTGATGCTTTTTTCAGAAATAGCAGTGAGTAGCTCGTCGATAAACTGTTTTTGTTCTTGCTTCTCTAAACAAAGGGTGTAAAGTTCTTCAAATTGGTCTGCAACTAATAATAACTTTTTGCCTGGATTCTTTGTCAAAATACGAGACGCTACCTGTTGTAAAGTGATTCTACCTTGCTGCATATCACTACCTAATGCGACTGATTCCCGCAGTTTTTGAGTTTCACCTGCTTCTGGTTCTAATTGCCGTACCAAGGCAAATGCTAAGGCAGAAAAGGGTTCTTTCCCCGGTCGGAAAGTTTCAATTAACCAGTTTCTCTCTTTTAGCAACTTGGGAGTTACTCCTGCAAATACTACAGATGATTTACCACTGCCACTAGGGCCAATCACGCTAACTAACGGTTGTTTATGTGTGACTTCCACTAAATTATTGACAAATTTTTCTTGACCAAAAAAGAAGTCTGCATCTTCTTCGCCAAAGGCAGATAGTCCCTGGTAGGGGTTAGGAGGAATCTCATCTTCAAAATTAATTGAAATCTCATCAGTGGCAGAGGCAGTTAACTTTTTTTTCTTCAGAACAGGAGTTTCCTTCTCCAAGAAACTTATCATCTGTGAACAACCTAACTCGTAGGCTCCTTCCACTTCATATCCAGCAGCGATCGCATCATAAAACCCTACAGCAAAGGCAAGGGCTGCTCGATCTCCCACGGCTCGATTCATGCCAATAACATAATTAACGTATTGGCTAATTGCCTCTGCCTGTACTTCGGAATAACAAGCATTGAGAATTACGCAATCTACACCTTTCTGGGCAAACAATTTAAACATACTGGCGAGGGCGTTTGTCTGCACCAGCGCCATTTTTCCCGTATCATCTTCTAGGACAATTCCATCTTCTCCAGCACCATGCCCGCAAAAGTGGACAATGTGAGGTTGATAATCTAAAATCGCTCGGTAAAAGTCACGGGAACGTACTGCCCACTTTTGTTCTAATTTATACTGCTCCCGTTTATTGGCCCGTCGCAATCCTTCGTCAATTTCCCGGATCTCTTCATCCAATCGCAAGGGTGCGGTATTGGTGGGATTGGCTGCCAGAATCAGAATTGTTTTGACTGGGGTGTTGTTCGTCATGGCTTCGGGAATTGCTCTGGTTTTCTGGAGCTTTTATTTCTGTTTGCTTGAGGAGATTTCTTTTACTTAAACTGATAAAGGTCTTTGTATTTCTATACGGTTCAGTCTTAGTATACCACCAAACTGGCAATAAAATCTTTGATGTACGTTAAGTAAGTTTACAGTGTGACAGAATGTAAACTTACTTAACCAGTGGGATTGATTTGCTTGAGTTTTTCAACAAATTTAACTGTGTTTGCTTTATTTCCGGTTCGATAGTAACTTTCTAGCGATTGAAATGTTACATACTTAGCAGCAGTTTGAGGGGACGATCGCACTTGTCTAAAGAATGGTTAAGATTTCCGATGTGTAGCTCTGCCTTGGTTAAGCTATATTGACGGGTTTTCACTCATCAGCTTCGCAGGCAAAGGATAATCAGTAATATTCTAGTTAACAATAGTCGGGAGATAAGTAATCATGGCAGAAATTGAAGTTATTGTAGAAAGTTTGTGGGAACTTGATGAGGATCAGCTAGCAGCACAAATTGGCGATCGCGCTCAAGCCATAGGGGATGATGCGGCTGGACTTGGAACCAGAGGGATAGACTCAGCTTCCCTGGATTCTATTGATGTGAATGTTGCCGCTAGAGCATCGATCGATCCCAGGCTCCTAGAAGCTGGCCAGCGGTTGTTCGATCGCGTAAACCCCTTAGTTTACGAGCTGATGTGCCAACCCCTCGGAAACGATCCACAGACTCAGAAAATCCTGGATGAAGCGATCGGTCAGAATTATACTAAAGCTGCTGGGATGTTAACTCCTGTTCTAATCTCTGGACTGGGACTTGCTCCTGCTATTGCTACTCTCCTCGCTACGTTGATTATCAAAAAGATTGCCAATTATAGCGCTACTGCAATTTGTGACAATTGGAAGCAAAACCTGCCCAAACCCACAAGCTGAGCTATAAAGGGAACTTCCACCGAAGGCGGAGGAAGTTCTGTTCCAGCTTTGGTGAACTCGATCGCGCTAACACCTCAACCCATTTGTTCGCGAGTTTTGAGAGCGACAATTCCGTCGGGCTTCAAACCTTTTTTCTGCTGAAATTCCTTGACGGCTGTATCTGTTGCCGGCCCAAATTCACCATCAACCCCAACTACAACGCCAGCCTTTTTCAAGCCTTCCTGAAGCTTGATTACATCTGAGCCTTCCATTCTGGGCATCGCCAAGCGCAACGTTCTGGGCTTGTCATCCCACGGCGCTTTAGCAAACCCTTGAGCAGGCGATCGATTAAGTGCATCCTCGGTTTGGGGGCCAAAGCCGCCATCCTCGCTAATCTTTGCATCCGGGTTGTTCTGATTCCAAAGCTGCTGAAATGCGAGTATTGAGTTACTGCGAAGATCGATCGTCCCGTCGCCTATGTAGTCGAAGTGAGGCGGATCGCCCGGTAATGGATGCCAGCCATATTGCATCAAATAAGATTCCCACCCTCTGGCATCTTCAATATCGATCGCTAGCCCTGTTTGGTGATTGCTGGTGCCTGGTGGCGCTACAGGATTAGAGTTGTTGAAGCGATCGTTATACAATAACATTTGCTGGGCGATCGTGCGGTAAGCAGAGTTCACCTGCATCGTTTGACCTCGATCTTGAATGGCTCTCTGAAGTGCCTCTTTTGCCGGGGTTTGTACGTAGGGAAAAGCTGCCTCCAGCAAGTCTACATTAAGGTCATCAAAACTGACAAAGGCATCTGGCATCATCAGTTGTAGTTGATAAATCAACTGTTGAGATAAGCCATTGACCACCGCAGTCGAAGACATGGGGGCATCTTGGAGCAATCCCGGGAAACTGCCTCTAAGTTCCAACATATCCCGTTGGACAAATTCTTCACAGGCTTCGATAATTACAGGTTGATTTAATAGAATGTCGCTTGAGTTAGTCATGGTTTTATCCAATCAATTTGAATTTGGTCAGTCCTGGATTCATAAACTCTATCCGTAGGCGATGCACACCGCACCTTACCTCCACAGAGCTTGTGAAAATTACTTGATTGTGTCAGTGTAATTGGTTACACAATCGATTTTATAGTCCCAATTCTTTGCGTGTTTGGACACCGACAACACCATCCGCCGTTAGCCCTTTTTGCTGTTGAAACTGTCCCACAGCACGATCGGTGTCTTTACCAAAAACGCCATCTGCTGAAACATTTATTCCTGCCGCGATCAGCGCTTCTTGCACTTGACGCACATCCTCACCTTGCATTATTGGCTCCGTAAGTGTGAGAACCCGAACTTCAGGCCTTCCTAAAAACAGAGCTTGTTCGGCCAAGCGCCTGCGTGTCAGCCCTGGCCAGGGTTCACCATTGACTTTATTCCACACAGTAAACTGATTGGCTGCTCCTTGATAATCCCCGTCGTTCAGCAACTTCAGAAGAGTTGAACCTCCAAAACCTTCTGTTCCTGGGCCCACGTTGAAACAGAAGCAAACCAGTGCAGAAAACTGGTTGTCATCGATCTCAACTTCAACGGCATCCTCAACATAGGATTCAAACTTTTCTAAATCTTCCCTCAGCAATTCTTCTGCTTGCGTTTGGCTAATAGTAAGTCCTGGATAAACATCATCGCCAGTGTGTCCGTAACCAATTGTCCAAACTCCACCGCCATCATCATAAGCAGTGAGTTCACATCCTTCAAAGGTAGTGAGAAGCTTGAAACCTTCTTGATTGATATGCTTTGAACCTCTGCGTTCTACCACATCAGGAGGTTGTTCGTCTGGAGGATGAATATGATAATTTTTAGCCACACTGAAGCTTAAAGCATCAATTAATGCTTTTACTTGCCCATTAGTCTCCGTGACTTTAATAGCTAGGTCGTCTTTGATTTCGTATACGCGACCATCGCCGAAGAGTTCCAACGATCTTTTTGGCATTTGAGTTTTTCCTTTTTACAAGGTAGGTTCAGTCAAAAGAGGCACCTTGAAGATCCGAACGCCAAACTTTTGGCTATTTTGAAAATGAGTTTAAACACTCTATTAATTAATGGTTTCGATCAAAAGTCTTAGCTTGACGGGTAATTTGGTTATTATATAGGTCTGTTCCACAGTAATGTTCGCGATTGGCGCAAACCTTTACAAAAATTAATTCACCTTGACAATCGGCTTACCGAATATCTCTGATTCACTACGCGCAGTTTTGGCTGATATTCCGCAGATGTAACTCATCTTATTGCAATAGTCGGGACAGTTTTTAATTCGCAGTCTGAAACCCGGGATTTCCGGGAAAGTAACTCGATATGTAAAGCTACCATCAAAAAAGCGATCTTTTCGTCAGGACTTACGCAAAAACTGGTTTGACTCGCCGCGAATTATAGCGGCTTCAGTCCTCGGATTTTATGAGGACTGAAGTCCGAACGATCGAACCAGTTTTCTGTTCTTAGCTAGACAATGTAAGGAGAATCGATCGCCTTTGCCCGATTAATCGCCACCAAAGTCTGGTAAATCAAAGCCGAAATCTCAGCGCGGGTAATATCCCGCTGCGGCGAAAGCCAATCGCGGGAAGGATAATTAACCACAATCTTCAAAGCAGTTGCTGTGGCGATCGCACTCAAAGCAAAATTAGGAATTTGAGAACGATCGATGTAAACTTTCAAAGAATCAGGATTGCCGCCCTTGAGTTCCAAACCGTTAACCAAAGACACGATCGCCTCACTCTTGGTCAAATTCTGATTCGGGCCGAACTTCAACCCCGGAAACCCCGCCAAAAACCCCCCCCGATTTGCCCGTTCGATCGCACTTCTCGCCCAAAAAGTAGCAGAAACATCAATAAAATTTGTAGCCGGCACCCTGGGAATCGGACTAAACGCACTCACCAACAGCGCCGCATATTGAGCACGATTTAAACTGTCATCAGGCCGAAAAGAACCGTCAGGAAAACCGCTAATTATATTCGCCGCCGCCAAAGCTTCAATAAACTTCTGTGCCCAATGTCCAGAAATATCGCTGAACACCGCACCCCCGATATTCGGATTGCCACCGCCTTTTCTCACCGCAGCTTGCACAGCTTTCAAAGCATTCACTTTCCCGTAACCAAACCAATCGCTGCGGCCGTTGCTAGGATCGTAATTTCCCAGGCGATTGCCCAACTGGGGATCGGGATCGAGATCGACAATTTTCTCAGCAGTTTGTTCGAGAATTCCCCGCACTTCCCGCGCCGTCAAACGGGGGTTAGCCGAAAGTATCAACCCTGCAACCCCAGCGACTACGGGAGTGGCGCTGGAAGTACCGCCAAAAGTATCAGTATAGTCCCCCCAGTCGTAGCCCCGATCGCCCACTCGATCGGCAGTAAACACCCCCAAACCGGGCAAATACTGCGTCACCTCCGGCGGCGTGCCGATATATCCGGTTTCTGCCAACCAAGTTCCCGGCGGCGCGTTGTTGCTGGGGGCGCAAACCGAGATGCTGGTGCCCCAATTGCTGTAAGCTGCTTTTTTGTTGAGGGAAGTGGAAGCGCTGACGGCAATTACGTCAGGGTGAACGGCAAATCCGTTTAGCCATCTAGTTTGACCCTCCACGACGTTGTTGGGCCAGCCTTTCTCGTTAATTGTGCCGTTGACTGGGCGGTTGGCATTCCCCGCGGCGAACAGAATAACGCAGCCTCTGCCGCCCCGCCCTTGGGTTGCTGCTTTGGTGATAACGGCACTCTGCCGCAGGGAAAGGGGATAGTAAACGGCTGAAGGCCCCCAACTGCAAGAAATGACGGCGGCACCTTTTTCGATCGCCCAATTAAATATTTTTTCGACAGAATTGTCATCGAGAAAACCACTGGTACGGATGGGCATCAGGGCGCAGCCGGGGGCGACGCCGACAATGCCTTTGCCGTTTTCTTCAGCAACCGCGACGCCGGCACAACTTGTGCCGTGGTTGTCTGAGTCGGCGACTGGCATCGGGGAAGTGTCGCCATCTTTGAAATCGATGGGTGAGACAATTTTGCCTTGGCCTTGAAAATCTGGGTGGGTGATGTCAACTGAATCGTCGGCGATTGCAATTACGATCGATCGAACTCCGCGAGTCATGTCCCAAGCTGGTTCGGCATAAATTTGAGCACCGCCGACAAGTTCCTTGCCGCCTTTGTTGTTGAGATACCACTGTTTGGGATAAAGCGGATCGCGGGGCGTGTAATGCTGCTGTGTCTCTACTAAAATGTTTGGTTCCGCTACGAGAACTTCTGGATATCTTGTCAGGCGGTTGGCAATTTTGACCGGGTTTTCTGTTGCTTGTTTGGTGACTTCGCAGACGAAAGTGTTGGGAATTCCTTCTACTGGTCGGACTATTTTTAAAGCTGCTGCATTGGCGATCGCGTTTCGCGATTGTTCGTCTACTTGTTCGCCAAATTGAATAGTAATTTGGTCTGTCAGATAAAAGAATGTACTCGGATTGTTGGCGGGGCAATAGACGTGGCTGGCAAAAGCTACGGCATCGCTGGCGCGGGCTGTTTGCATTGCTGCTTCTAGGCTAGAGGGCGCAACGAGATATTCATCGAGATTGCTTTGGCCGATGCGGCGGTTGAATTTTGCCCCAGTTGTTGCAGCCCAATCGTTTGAGGCTGATGCTGTTGATGAGGGGCGGACTGTAAAGCGATCGTCCGCTTTTGACAGCAGCAATTCATCGCCGCCGCGCTGCAAAATCACTGCCAGACTTTCATCGGGGACTCCAATTCCTTGATAATTTTGGAGAGTGTCGGAGGTGGGTTTGCTTGGTTGTACCATCAGAAATGTTCCTGTTTAATTTTGATGTCTATTTATCAAACATATTTATAAGCTGTCAGGCAGGTTTTTACCATGAGGGGTTTGAAACTGTAACTAACAGCGGTAGGGTGCGCCATAAGCGCCTTACTAACTCCTTTCGTCTCAAGCGAGAGAGACCAAAGTTTGTGTAGGATCGGTTTCAATCGGCGATTTTTATTCGACGGCTGAGTGTTTTTTAGATAAACCACCTCACAGAAAACTCGTTTTGAGCTTTTCTCCCGATCGCACCCTTTGACATTTCAACAAATTTGGTTTACACTTAGCCGGTTGCGATCGCCAATGGTAAGATCGGTTCAAGCTAAATATTTTTTTAAAGCGCACAGGCGCAAAGTAATTTCATGGTATACTCTGGAACTGTTTGCTGGCTTCGCTCCACTGCCCGGATTACGATCGGGGCGATCGCAGCTTTTACCCTATTGCAACCGCTCCAAGTCCAAGCACAACAACCTTCTGGGCCAGAGAACCAACCGCAAGTCGAACCCGCCGACGACCCCACAGACCCCAACAATCTTCGCCCTCTGACGCAAGACAGCAGCCTGCTGAGCGTCCAAGGAGGCCAGCGTTTGATGACAGAAGCCAGCAGTGCTATTTCTAATCAGAATTACGCACTCGCCAGTCAAAAACTCCAAGAATCCCGCCAAATTTTCAATCAACTGTCCAACTTCTACCAACAACTGGGTAGCAGTTTTGCCGGAATTGACATCCGCTTGGCCGAAAGCCACCGCACCAAAGCTGTAGAAACAGCCCAAATGCGCGACGAAGCTACCTACCGGCTGGCGTTGGTACACCGGGCGCAAAATAAGCCCGAACTGGCTGTACCCCTGCTAATTCAGATTATTCGATCGCAGCAGCCAACTCGCGACTTGGGCAAGAAAGCTTACCAGCAGTTACTGGAATTGGGTTTTGTGGATTCGCCCTTTCCCCGGCCCGCCAGCGCTCAACCGAGTTCATCGACAAAATAGTTCCACTAAAATCTAAATTACAGCCGTTTATCAGAGAAACCAATGGTTACACCGTCTCAAGTAGCAGAAATGATTAAGGCAGGGTTGCCCGACGCTAAAATACAAGTTGAGGATTTGACCGGTGGCGGTGACCACTACCAGGCGAGAGTCGTCTCTGCAGCCTTTGAAGGAAAAAGCCGAGTACAGCAGCACCAACTGGTTTACGGCGCTCTCAAACAGGCAATGGCTAGTGAAGCCATCCACGCTTTGGGCTTGGAAACCTTAACTCCCGCAGAATGGGAAGCGAAAAGTCAAGTTGCTTAATTGTTGAGTAGCAATTGGATATCACAAGTTTGTGCTTGTGTCAATAGTTGCTTGAAATATAGTTGCTTGAAATACAACTGCTGCACTTACGCACAAAAACCACAAAAACCCGGTTTTTTTTACCGGAATCTATGGCTGTAACGAAAGATTTTCGTAAAAAACGCGGTTTCTGCGTCAGTCAACGTTTAAAAATTTTCAAACAATATTAGGAGCTACCATGACTACAGCAGCACATGAAAGAATTGACGAGTTGGTTAAGCAAAACAAAATCATGGTGTTTATGAAGGGCAATAAGTTAATGCCCCAGTGTGGTTTTTCTAATACTGTGGTGCAAATTCTCAATACTTTGGGAGTGCCTTACGAAACTGTTGATGTTTTGGCCGACCAGGAAATTCGTCAAGGCGTTAAAGAGTATTCCAACTGGCCGACAATTCCCCAAGTTTATATCAACGGCGAGTTTATTGGTGGCTCGGATATTATGATCGAGATGTATCAAAAGGGCGAATTGCAAGAAGTTGTAGAAGTGGCTTTGGCTTCTTAAATTAGACCTAAAAAACATTTCCCCGACTTCTTAAAGAAGTCGGGGAAATAACAGCAATCGCGTTTTACGTTGAATTAGGTTGATTTACTTAATTATTCGTTACCAGGCAAAGCCTAGGAACGCAATGCAGTGGGCTAGGCATCGAATTTTTAGGCTCCCAAAGCGAGGCCGAGCCTGTGGACATCGGTTCCGAGGCATAGCCAGGGAACCCGTTAAAATTGCCAATTCCCAATTCCCAATTCCCAATTCCCAATTCCCAAATCATCAAGGGTTTATCAAACCGAATTTGCTATTTAATAGTAGTCTGATTCAGCCTGTGTCTGTGTCTGTGGCATTACAAAATTGGAGGGGTCGTGAATGTAACGCGCTGCTTCTTCCTCTAGTCTGTGAATCAGATAGGGTTCCAAACTGTTGGAATGCCGCAGGGCTGCTAAATAGCCGTCTAAGTAAAGCCGCAGGTCATCGAAGCGATAACCTCTATTCCACATTTCGACGAGGGCGTCGGTGAGTTTTTGGTAGTGCCGGATTGTTTGGGTGTCTTGTAGCATGGTATGAGCTTGAAATCCTTTGTGGTTTGTATAATGACGGCGGGATTTAGGAATGGCCTCGATTGATGCTGAGTGGCTCAGCTTGAGGCTATTTCTAAATAAAAGTTTTTACCCTGCTCAACAGGCTACCCTCCATAAAAAATTTCACTCGTTGCAATGCAGTTGCTCGACTTTTTGCGCGCACCTAGATTATTCGCTGTGCGTTTAATGGAGTCGGGATGTGGCTGAGTTTGACGGTCTAAGTGGCTGAGTGTTCCGGCTACCGAGCGAACGGTTGGAGGAATTCTAGTTTCACTTGCGCGATTTGTCAACCTCCTGGGAATGGGGGCTGGGTCGGGGGGATCGCTTTTGGCAGGGGGGTGGGGCATGGGATCGATCGGCTTTACACTGTCTTATTTTCATTGTAAGCTTACCGCCAGAATGATTTCACCTTTCTGCAGGCTGACCCTGCCAAATTAACCCAATCTTTAAAATTCGTACCCTAGGTATGTCCGCTGCTTTAAACGCAGCTCATGCTTGAGTAGCGATGGTTACAAAAGCTTGACAAAAGCTCTGTTAACCTTGTAGCAATTAGTGATATGGGAAGCTCGCCTCTGTGGAATCTGCAAGTATTTCAATTGTTGAAGGGAATCCGCACCTGCGATCGCTCTTGGGCTGGCATCTACAGCAAGTCGGTCACTGGGTGCACCAGTCAGCGGATATCAGTCACGCTAGGGAAATATTTTTCAGCCGCCAGCCAACCCTAGTCATTCTGGATGCCCAATTGCCGGATGGGGACGGTTTGGAATTTTGCAACTGGCTGCAACAGCAGCAGCAGTCACTGATTTTGATGCTGTCGGCGCGGAATTCGGAATCGGATATTGTTGAAGGTTTGAAGGCGGGGGCAGACGATTACCTGACTAAACCCTTTGGGATGCAAGAGTTTATGGCCAGGGTGGAAGCTCTGATGCGCCGTAACCGCACGATGCTACCGCCGGCGACGCTGGAGTGCGGGCTGCTAAAAATTGATTTGGTGCAGCGCCGAGTGAGGTTGTACGACGAACATATTGAGCTGACTCCCCAGGAATTTAGCCTGCTGTACGTGCTAGCTCAAGCTGGAGGAGTGCCGCTGTCGCGCTCGGATTTGCTGCGTCGGGCCTGGCCTGATGCTATTGATAACCCCCGGACGATCGACACTCACGTACTCTCTCTGCGTAAAAAAATCGAAATCGACCCGCGACAGCCGAGCCTGATTCAAACTGTACGGAATGTCGGCTACCGACTGAATCTGGAGTTGTTGAATAGTGCCAATCAACCGCATTCCCCAGTGTCCAGGGCGGTGCTTTCTTAGACTACGATCGGTCTATAACTCTGATTTTATTTAGGGAATTGATTGGCGATCGCATCTGTTTTCGCAGCCATAATAAAATCATTGCGATGCAGTCCAGAAATCGCGTGAGTCCACCAAGTAACGGTAACTTTCCCCCACTCGGTTAACAGTGCGGGGTGATGTCCTTCAGTTTCGGCTGCTTCGCCGACGCTGTTTGTAAAGGCGATCGCACTTTTGAAATCCGGGAACTCGTAGGTACGTTCTATTTGGGGAATGCCATTTTTTTCGATCAAATTCCAGTCGGGAATTTGAGGTTTGAGTTGGACAATTTCGTAAGCTGTGACGCGGGGAGAGTTGGGGCGGCAGGCGGCACAGCGTTCTGTTGCTAAAGGTTCCATAAATTGCTGTTTAGCGATCGGTTCTAAAAGACATTATAGACATTTCTAATGGGAATTATTTTGGATGGGGCAACAGTCATTTAGGAGTGACATCTTGCACCATTTTCAATAAGCTTTTTATCGGCGGGTAGGATGCCCAACCCCTACTCCCCACAAGAAATTCACTCTTTGTGGAACAGGCATCTTGCCTGTTCTTGAGAATGGTGCAAGGCAGACATTGCGATCGAAATCGTTCCAAAAACAGATGAGCAATCATTTAAAATTGATGGAAATTCTCGTTCACCGTGGAATCGGTTGACCGATAATATCAGGAAGAGGGCGGGTTGATTGGGCTATCTCGCTTATATTGTAAACGTTGGCGAACCCGCCCCTCCAAGTGCGATCAACCGATAATTTTCTTAATCAAATCCAACTTACCTTTATAGGGAGCGTACCGCCATTTTAAGTCAAGTAAAAATGACTTTTGCAGCACGCTTTTTTGATGCGAAAAGGTGTCAAAACTTGCTTTGGCGTGATAGCTACCGATGCCGCTGTCGCCAACTCCGCCAAAAGGTAAATCTTTTACCCCCACTTGCATAACCGTGTCGTTGAGACAAACTCCCCCCGAAGAAGTTTCCCTCAAAACTCGCTCTTGTTTCTCTTTATTTTTGGAGAACAAATACAAAGCTAAAGGTTTGGGACGGGCGTTTATTTGGGCGATCGCCTCTCCGAAATCATCATACTCCAAAACTGGCAAAATCGGCCCAAAAACCTCCTCCTGCATCACCGGCGAATCCCAGGAAACACGATCTAAAACCGTCGGTGCAATATATCTATCTTCCGGCTTCACTTCCCCACCTACGACAATTTCTCCATCTTTGATAAACCCACTCAAACGGTCTAATTGCCGCTGGTTGATAATCCGCGAATAGTCGGGACTTGTTTGCGGATCGTCGCCGTAAAATTCGTGAATTGCTGTTTTAATTGCTGTCATCAAAGCAGGTTTAACTTTTTTATCAACTAACAGGTAATCTGGAGCGATGCAAGTTTGTCCGGCATTAAGAAATTTGCCCCACGCAATGCGTTTGGCGGTGTATTCAACCTGAATGTCTGAGTCTACAATGCAAGGACTTTTGCCACCTAATTCCAAGGTTACAGGTGTCAGGTGTTTAGCGGCAGCTTCCATGACAATTCGACCGATTTTAGTGCCTCCGGTAAAGAAGATGTGGTCAAATTTTTCGGCTAGCAATTGTTGGCTGATTTCGACTCCTCCTTCGACCGCGGCTACATAGGCGGGATCGAAGGTTTTGGATATCATGTCGGCGACAACTTCGGAGGTGTGTGAGGCGATTTCCGAAGGTTTGAGAAGTGCACAGTTGCCGGCGGCGATCGCCCCGACTAAAGGTGATATCATTAACTGAAACGGGTAATTCCAAGGCCCGATGATTAACACTACGCCCAAAGGTTCAGGGTAAATGCGGGCCGATGCTGGGAATTGATCTATCGAAGCAGGCACTTTTCTCGGCTTTACCCATGATTTGAGGTTTTTGAGGGCATAATTAACTTCGGCAATCGATGCGATTTCAAGATAAGCCTCGAATTCGGGCCGACCGAGGTCTGTCTTGACAGCATCGACTATTCGTGATTGATTAAGTTCGATCGCACTTTTAAGATTCTTGAGTTGTTCGATCCGAAAATCGACATCCTTAGTTTTCCCAGTTGCAAAAAATTGCCGCTGCTGCTGGATAATATCGCTGACGCTGATTACCATCTTTTGTCCTCCATGTCTATAAATAAATGTTACAACAGTAAAAGGAAAGTCGGGTAAAGTGCGATCGGTGTTAAAGCGTAGACTTCTGGAATAAGTCTGCGATCTGGGCTTTATGCTATAACTTATAAGGTATTAATTGTAGATTTTTAATGTGAGTTAAGTCATGAAAATATCTAAGAACGATTTTTTTTTCTATTCCTGCTGGCTGCTTTGCTTGCTTGCAGTAGCAGGATGTACCTCTAAGCCCGCAAAGCAAGTTGTCATCTGCTCAAAAGACTTTACCGAACAAGCCATTCTCGCAGAAATTTTAGCACAGCACATCGAAGCTAAAACAGATATCAAAGTAGAACGAGAACTGAATCTCGGAGGTTCGCTTTGCCATCAATCCCTAACAGCAGGTAAAATCGATTTGTACGTCGAATATACGGGTACTGCTTACGCCAACCTGCTCAAACAGAAACCGATTTCTGACCCCAAAAAAGTCCTCGATTACCTCAAACAAGAATATCCCAAACAGTTTAAAGCAGAATGGACGGAACCGCTAGGATTTAACAACAGTTTTGCGATTATTGTGCGGGGAGACGATGCCAAAAAACTCAATTTACAAACTCTCTCGCAACTTGGGAAAGCTTCACCTAACCTCCGGGCTGGTTTCGGCCCAGAATTTAACGAGAGAGAAGATGGCTTTCCCGGATTGGCTAAAACTTACGGGATTAAATTTCGAGAACAACCGAAGGAATTGCTGTTAGGATTGCTTTATCAAGCGCTGCAACAAAAAGAAGTAGATGTGATTGCTGGTAATACGACGGACGGTTTGATTCAAAGTTTGGGTTTAGTAGTTCTCAAAGATGACAAGAACTATTTCCCGCCCTACGAAGCAGTTCCGGTTGTGCGATCGCAAGTTTTGGAAAAATACCCGGAATTGCGTCCAGTCCTCGCAGAATTGGGCGGCAAAATCTCCGAGGAAGATATGCGACGACTCAATTATCAAGTTGATAAGAAACAGCAGGAAGCCGGACAAGTGGCGCGGGAGTTTTTGCAGCAAAAGTTGGGCGTGTCAAAGCCATAAGACCTGTTGCATAAATCTTTGATTGATAGGTCAACCGCAGATGTTAGGCAGATAAACACAGATAAACGCAGATAATGTTAAGAAGACCGGGCGCTGGAAACCGCGTCTATAAAAAGAAAACCCGCCTGGTGCGGGTTGAAGAACAGGCGGTTAAAATTACCTTATTTTTTTCAGTCCGCTTGGAGTGGACTTCGTTTTTGTAGGCGCGGTTTCAACCGCCGTCTTTGCTCTTAATTCACTTCACTCAGCCTCCGCAAATTCAAAATATCGCTCATCTTTTTAATTTGCATACAAGTCCGCTCAAACTGTTGTTTATCCTGGATATCCATGCACAAGTCAATTAATGCCGGCAATCCGGGGTAGGTTTTGACTTGAGCGCTGCGGACGTTTACTTGGTTGTCCTTTAAATGCGATAAAACATCATTGAGAACTCCCACTCGATCGAGGGCTTCAATTTGAATGTTAACCGGATAAGTGTTGGGTCGAGATTCATTGCGGTTGCTGGAATTCCAACTCACAGGAACCAACCGATCCCCAGGTACGCTTTCAACATTTGAACATCCTTGCCGGTGAATCGAAATTCCGCGAGTGCGAGTCACAACTCCAATAATTGATTCCCCAGGAATCGGACAGCAACAGCCGGATAAATGGTAAAGCAATCCCTCTACCCCTGCGATCGGCGATTTGCTCGGAGACGAACTCGGTACTGGTTTCGGTGTCGTCGATGCAGGTATGAGCATGGGCACTTCGTGGGTTCCTGCGGGAGCAGCTTCAATTTTTTGCTGCACTTTTACTAAATCTCGCAGTCGATTTACTACGAGATTTAGGGTGACTTCGCCGTAGCCCAAACCGGCGATTAAATCTTCGACGCTGTGGTAGTTGCAGCGCTGAGCCACCGACTGCATGGGTTCAGATTTCAGCAAAGATTCTAAGCCGTTTTTACCTAATTCTTTTTCCAGCAATTCCCGCCCGCGAGCAAGATTTTCATCTCGATGGGATCGCTTTAACCACTGGCGAATTCGGTTTTTTGCTCCGTTTGTCTTGACAAAATTAAGCCAGTCGGAACTGGGATGACCATTTTTTTGGGTCAAGATTTCTACAATATCGCCATTCTTTAAAACCTTGTCTAGTGTTACCATTCGCCCGTTGACTCTGGCACCGGTGCAGTGATTACCAATTTCGGTGTGAATGCGGAAAGCAAAATCTACGGGAGTTGACCCGCTATTGAGAGCAATTACGTCTCCGTTAGGAGTAAAAACGTAAATATCTTCGTCGAATAAGTTGTCCTTAATGCTTTGTAAATATTCGCGATCGTCTTTGAGGTCGCTTTGCCATTCTAGGAGTTGTCGCAGCCAAGTAAATTTTTCGTCGTCGCCGGTGACTGTTGTGTTAGAACCGCCAGTTTCTTTGTATTTCCAGTGGGCGGCAATGCCGTATTCTGCAATGTGGTGCATTGCTACGGTGCGAATTTGCACTTCGATGGGGCGGCCGCTGGTTCCGATTACTCCGGTGTGCAAAGATTGATAACGGTTGGCTTTTGGTAAACCGATATAATCTTTAAAGCGGCCGGGAATCGGGCGGAAAGAATCGTGGACGATCGCCAAAGCCCGATAACAGTCATCATTAGTTTCTACTATGATCCGCACCGCCGCAATATCGTACACTTGCTTAAACCCTTTTTGGCGGCGCTGCATCTTCGCGTAAATCCCGTACAAATGTTTGGGACGGCCGCTAACTTCATAGCATTTAATGCCTAAATTGTCAAGCCTTTCTCGCAAACTATCTGTGACTTCTGCTAGTTGAGTTTCTCGATCGGCCCGCTTCTCGGCCACCAATTCCTGAATTTCGCGGTAAGCTTCTGGTTCCAGGTATTTAAAGGCTAAATCTTCCAATTCCCACTTAAAGCGGCCGATACCCAAACGGTTTGCTAGGGGAGCAAAAATATCTCGGGTTTCTAGGGCAATACTGCGCTGCTTTTCTTCGGACAAATGCTCCAAAGTCCTCATGTTATGCAGCCGATCTGCCAGTTTGACGACAATGACGCGAATATCTTTAGCCATTGCTAGAAACATTCGGCGGAAATTTTCCGCAAGGCGCTCTGTTTTGCTGGAAAAATTAAATTTAGAAAGCTTGGTGACACCTTCAACCAACTGTCGCACTTCGGCGCCGAACCGTTGTTCTATTTCTTCGAGAGTAATATCTGTATCTTCAACAATGTCGTGGAGGAAGCCGGCGGCAATCATGACGTTGTTGCCGCCCATATACCGGAGTATTCCAGCCACAGCTACCGGATGGCAAATGTAAGGTTCTCCCGATTTGCGGTATTGTCCTTCGTGCAAGTCGCGGGCAAATTCAAAGGCCCGACAAATTAAGCTGTCGTCAGTCGAACAATTCGGGTTAGAGCCCCCATCCGGCTGCGATCGATTATTCAGGCATTCTTGCAGCCAATCGGGAACTACGGCAGGATCGATCGAAGGAGAGGGAGTCAGAGTGTTCGCGTTCATGGGGTACACCTTTAAAACTTAGAAATACAAATGGTTAAAAGCCGGTTTCCGGTTGAATTGCCGAAATTATGTGTTTAGCTATACTAAACTAATTGAATGCCACAATTTGCAATTCAAAAAAATAGTCGATTTTTCTCAAACTATACCTATGTAATCCGGAGTCGCCCCCCCTCGGAGGTAGGAAAATATAGTGACACCACTGCCGCCGCCGCAGTCTGTCGAACGAGGAAAATCGGGTAAAATCAGCAGATTTGGGCGGTAGCCGTGGAGGTTGCGGGGGATCGGCATTTACCGGCAACGCTAAACTAAAAGCAGCAGCCAGAAGGGTAGAGTTAGGGCAGAAAATCGAAAAAAGTTCTCACAAAACAGGGAATTGCTCCAAAAACGCACCGCTTCCCTCCATATGAGCAAACTTAAGTAAGTATCTACTTTGATTATAAATACAAATTTGTTTACAAAATCATGATATTGTCCGAAGACCGCCGCCAGTGCTACCAAGAATTACAGCAAGCACTAGAACAACTACAAAGAACTGCTGCACAGGATAATGTGGATCGGGTCGCGCTGGCGATCGAATACACAAAAGTGCAACAATTTTTCGGAAACCAAATTATGAGAGCCGAAAGCGATGAGTTAGACGCCTCAGAAACACCCCCAGAGCAGTCCTATTTGACGGAAATTCACAAGCAACTGCGGTTATTGGGGACAGATGTCACCTTTTTGCAAGCGTCGCGCCAGCCAGCGACAGCAAAGGCGAGGCAAACTGCGGCGATCGCGCGGCTTAACACGCTAATTGGCTACTGTGGCGCGCTGCTGCAAAAAAATTCTGGTTCTTCAGGGCCCGCCTAGATACAGAATTAATAATTGAATTAACAGGGAATTAATAAGGCAAGGAGAAATAAAGCGGTGGAATGTCCAAAATGTAAACATCCCAATTTAGAAGGCGGTACCTTAGCCGGCCGTATGTCGGTGCAGTGGTGTCCCAACTGTTACGGTATCTGGATTCCAGGCCGAGAATACGAAGCTTGGCAAAAAGAGCAAAGCCAGTGGTACAACAAATCCGAGAAGCCTGATGCGACAGCGACTCTCGGCATAGAATTCACGCCGTCTCCCTACGACAGCAAAGCAGCGCTGTGTCCCGAAGACGGTCACTATCTGTCGCGGGCGAAAGTTCCTTTCAGCAGAGTGCCCTTTTACATAGAGCGCTGTATGTTGTGCGGGGGCATTTGGTGCGATAACGGCGAGTGGGACATTCTCGAAAGTCTGGGATTCCACACCGAGATTGACAAGATGTTTTCTCCGAATTGGCAAGCTAAGGCCCGCGTGCAAGAACTCGCCTCTAGGGAACGTCAAGTGCTGACTGAGAAGCTGGGGCCGGATATCGCCGGATATGTATTGGAACTCGCGGAAGTTTTAGCAGACCATCCTCACGCAGATTGTGCCGCTACTTACATACTGCGGAGAGCTGAGTTGAAGCGAAGGGAAATTTAGTCAGTTGATGGTTGTCAGTTGTCAGTTGTTAGTTGTCAGTTGTCAGTTGTCAGTTATCAGTTGCTCGGTGAATGATGTACTAATAAAAGCTTTGTTTGTAGCTATTTTTATTTGTATTTACAAACAGCAGAGCAGTCTCTTGCCAATAACTAATAACTCTGGAACACTAAGAAGTAACAACTAACAGCCAGTATATTGACCATTAAATAACAAATAACAAATAACAACTGACCACTGACTACTGACTAAGGACTAATGACTAATGACTAATGACTCTTCTCTATTTTCCGTTGACAATCTGCGAGTAGCTTATCCTCAGCGGCGGGGCCAATCCGGTTGGGCCGTTGACGGGGTTTCCCTGACGCTGAAACCGGGGGAAAAGCTCGGATTAGTTGGGGAGTCTGGGTGCGGTAAGTCAACTTTGGGAAGAGCGGCGATGCGGTTGCTGCCGGATTCAACGCTGATTGAGGGGCGAGTTAGTTTTGCTGGAGAGTCGGTGTTCGATATGAATGCTTCGCGGCTGAGACAATTTCGGGGCGAAGCTGTAGCATTGATTTTTCAAGATCCGATGACTCGTCTCGATCCTTTGATGACTGTAGGAGAACATTGCATCGAGACTTTGCAAGCTCACAGACCGAATTTGGATCGCAAGCAAGCTAAGAAACGGGCGATAGAAACTCTGGAAGCTGTGAAAATTCCCGCGTCTCGCTGGTCGCAATTTCCCCACGAATTTAGCGGCGGAATGCGGCAAAGAGTAGCAATTGCTTTGGCTCTTTTGCTCGATCCCAAATTAATTGTGGCGGACGAACCGACTACAAGTTTGGACGTAACTGTAGCTGCTCAGATTTTGCAGGAATTAACCAGACTTTGCGAGGAACGGGGAACGGCTATTTTGTTGATTTCTCACGATTTGGCGATGGTGGCTGAGTATTGCGATCGCATTGCGGTGATGTACGGCGGTAAAGTCGTAGAAACAGGGCCGGTGCTAAACGTGTTTGAAAAGCCGCAGCACGAATATACTCGATCGCTCCTCAAAGCAGCTTTGCACATTCAAGCCGATTCTGACAAAGGATTAGCCTTCGAGGAAATCAGGACTGAAGCCGTTACTGCAAACTCAACAAATTCGCCTCTTTTGACCGTAACGAATTTGCAGCAACACTACAGTTTAGAAAGCAATTTATTAGATCAGTTGTTTTCCAGGAATCGCCAGGTAATTAAAGCAGTAGACGGCGTTAGTTTAGAGCTACAACGGGGAGAAATCCTAGGGCTGGTGGGGGAGTCCGGCTGCGGCAAAAGTACCTTGTCACGCACGATTTTGCAGCTAATTACCGCGACTGGTGGCAAAGTGGAATTTCAAGGAATAGATATAACTGCCCTGAACCGCGATGCTGTGAGGAAGCACCGCCGCGAAATGCAAATGATCTTTCAAGACCCCCACGCTTGCCTGAATCCGATGATGACTGTTGGGCAAAGTATTGCTGACCCTTTATTTATTCACAAATTAGCTAATGGTAGCGAAGCTAAAAAACAAGTAATCCAAATGTTAGAGAGGGTGGGTTTAAGTCCAGGGGAGGATTTCTTTCGTCGCTATCCGGGGGAATTGTCAGGAGGACAACAGCAACGAGTTTCGATCGCCCGCGCTTTAATTACTCGGCCGCAACTGATAATTTGCGACGAACCTGTGAGTATGCTGGATGCCAGCGTGCAGACTCAAGTTTTAGAGCTGATGTTGGAGTTGAAGCAGGAATTTAATTTGACTTATCTGTTCATTACGCACGATTTGTGGGTGGCGAGATTTTTTTGCGATCGCATTGCGGTAATGAATGCCGGAAAAATTGTTGAAATCGGTAAGACTAGGGATATTTTTACTAACCCGCAGCACCCTTATACTCAGCAATTATTGCAGGCAGCTCCTTTACTGGCTCGAACTCAATAGAAAGGTATAAAATTGGGGCCATCTAATTTCTGTCACGGGCTTCTAGATGGATTTCGGAAATTTCCGGTTAAATTGGTTAAAGTTAAGGGATACTTTTCAAATCCTTCCACCGACACCAAGCACGATATGGCAGAATCTGACCTAGGCAGTTTTGCGGTGGCACCCGAAGCCTCATTCGCGATCGCACAAGATGAAGACACTGAGATCGATCGTCCGACGGTAACTCGATCGTCAGCATACAACAACTGGTCTGCCGACGATCCAGTGGGAGCTTTGTTCAAGGAAATGGCTCGGTATCCTCTACTGACAGCAGCCGAAGAAGTAGAGTTAGCGCGCCGCGTTCAAGAATTGGTAGCCCTGGATGAACTAGAACAGCGTTTGCAGCAGGAATTCGACAGAGTGCCGACAAAAGCTGAACTCGCAACGGCTTTGGGGATAAGCGAAACTCAACTGCAACAGCTTCGCCACCAGTGTCAGTCGGCGAAACGGAAAATGATCAGCTCGAATTTGCGCTTGGTGGTTTCGATTGCCAAACGCTATCTTAATCGGGGCGTGCCTTTTCTCGATTTAATTCAGGAAGGAGCTTTGGGTTTAAACCGGGCCGCCGAAAAGTTCGATCCGGAGAAGGGTTACAAGTTTTCTACTTATGCCTATTGGTGGATTCGCCAAGGAATTACCCGGACAATTGCCAATCAAGGGCGGACGATTCGCTTGCCGGTTCACATTGTCGAACAGTTAAATAAACTCAAAAAAGTTTATCGCGATTTGAGGCGTTCTCTTCAACGCAATCCAACTGAAACTGAACTTGCTAGAGAAATGCAAGTTTCTTGCGAACAGCTTCGCTACCTCCAGCAAGTACGTCGGCAATCTTTGTCTCTCAACCACCGCATCGGCTCAGAAGAAAGTTCGGAACTTTTGGATGTTCTGGAAGATAACGCGACGCAATCTCCCGAAGCTCAGATGAATGAGATGATGATGCGCCAAGATATTTTGGAGGTGTTGGACAGTATTTTGACTGAGCGGGAAAAAGAGATTGTTGCTATGCGTTACGGTTTGCTGACGGGCGAACCTTACACTTTAGAAGAGGTCAGCAGTTTGTTCAATTTGTCCCGCGAACGAGTCCGTCAAATTCAAAATAAGGCAATGCGAAAGCTGCGCCGCCCTCAAGTGACGGAACGATTGAAGGGCTGGTTGAAATAAGCAAAAAAAATTGAGTTGGCATTGTGAAAAATATTAAAATTATTGTGGGTGGGCACTCCAAGGCTGCCCTAAATATGCTAATTCAAGGTTGACAAACTTAATTAAAAATTACAAATCAAAAATGTCTTGATGTGGTATTTTTAATTGTTGATTGTCGCGTCCTACTTACTTATTTATGTCTTCTGAGGTAATTTTGCGCCCAGCTACCCGCGCTGACGTGCCGGTGCTGTTTGATTTGATTAAAGCTTTAGCTGACTACGAAAAATTATCTCATGCCGTTACTGGCAATGCCGTTGATTTGGAGCATCATTTGTTTGGCGATCGACCTTTTGCTGAAGCGATTTTAGCCGAGTGCGAAAATCGAGTTGTGGGCTGGGCGCTGTTTTTTTACAATTATTCTACTTTTTTGACTCAGCCGGGAATTTATTTGGAAGATTTGTTTGTGATCCCTGAGTTTCGAGGGCGGGGAATTGGCAAGTCTTTGATAGTTTATTTAGCGCAGTTGACGGTGGAAAGGGGCTGCGGGCGTTTGGAATGGAGTGTTTTGGATTGGAATGAATTGGCGATCGGATTTTACAAGGGTATCGGTGCTGATGTGATGCCCGACTGGCGGATTTGCCGGGTTGCGGGCGAGTCTTTGGCAACTTTGGCATCGAAGTAATTCAGGGTGGGCTAGGAGCAACGCCCCACAAAAAATTCATCTGTTCCACACACAGGCATCTTGCCTGTGTGTGGAACAGGCATCTTGCCTGTGTGCGGAACAGGCATCTTGCCTGTTAAGCTAAAAGGCCGCACTCCGGTTAATTAATACCGACCTACTTAAGTGGCAAAAATATAGGAAAATTTAAGTAACAGTAGATTTTGATTGAGAGAGTAGATCGTGATTATTTGGGTAAACGAGCAAATCGATCCGTCTGGTATTCTTTATTCTTGCATTGCTTGTTGCGATGAGACTCAAGCGAAGGATTGCCACGAATCTTTTGAGAAGAATTTGACGGCAGAGCAAAAACAGCAGGGCTGGGTTGCTACTTTGCGGACTGTTAGTTCTTGGGATGAGGTGCCTGTTAATGCTTTGAAATTGAATTAATGAGTGCAAGTCATCAGCAGCTTTAGTGTCGCCCTGTTTCCGTTCGCTCGAAACGGTAGGAAAACGGGGGACATCTGTTTGGAAAAGGCAAGATAGCTCGATCGCGCATTTGTCAAATTAAAAAAGGTTGTGTGAATCAGAAGGCAAAAAGCTACAAGCGTTTGGGGCTGCCAGTCTGAGCATTTTGCCCTGCAAGGTGGGGGAATTGGGGCGGAAATTTTCCGGCTTGCACTGCTGCGAACACGCTAGGACGAAAAAGCGTGCAAGTGCGCTCCTCTTCGAGGGCTCCGCTAACGACAATTCGCATTTCTTAAACGGATTTTAGCATTACTATTAATAGATAGAGGCATTTCCAATTGTCTAGTTAAATTTTTATGATTGAAACCTTATTTCACGCTTATACGCCTCTAGTTATCTGGACTGGCTTAGGACTGCTGCTGTTTCGGTACATCCCAGTTGACTTTCCCAAGCTGCTGAGCTACTTTCTTTTCTGGATTGGGATACCGCTGCAAATTCTAGTTTTAGCCCGTCACAGCGAATTTTCGGGTGCTGTGGGATTCACACCTGCGATCGCCATATTCGTGTTATTTCTGAGTACGAGTTTTGCTTGGCTGACTTGGGTATTATTGCGTAGGCTGAGTGCGGCCCACATCAAAAAGCCCTATTTTCAGGGCAAAAATTCTCTGGTAAATTTATTTTTATTAAATTTTAATTCCCTGAAGCGATCGAGCGAAGGGAGTTTTATCCTAGCTTCGATGTTAGGGAATACGGGCTTTGTTGGATTAGCAATCACCCCGTCTATCATCAGCACCGATAACACCAACTGGGCTGTCTTGTACAGCGTCACTAACAATGTTATTGGAACTTATTGTTTCGGTGTATTTATTGCTAGCTATTTCGGGAACTCCGAGCAAAAAAATCACTGGTGGACTCAGATCCGGGACGTGCTGACAGTTCCCGCTCTGTGGGCATTTTTAATTGGTTTTTATACTAGAAACATCCCCCTGCCCGAGATAGTGGAATCGGGATTGCAGACTGCTGTTTGGGTGGTAATTGCCAGTGCTTTGCTGCTGGTTGGCATCCGGCTGAGGTCTATTAAGAAATGGGAAAGTTTTGAACTGGCGTTAATCCCGTCGCTGTTAAAAGTGGTAATTGTGCCGGTGCTGATCGGATTGGGTGCTAGTTATTTCGGATTGAGCGGCGATCCGAGGTTCGTGTTGGTGTTGATGTCGGGAACGCCCACAGCTCTTTCCGTGCTGATTTTAGCAGAAGTCTACGAGCTTGATCGCGATTTGTTAGCTAGCAGCATCGCCATCACTTCTGTCGGGTTGCTGTTGATGCTTCCGCTGTGGTTAGCTGGGTTTAGTTAATATTAGCTAAAATTTCAAATCAGATGGCTCTAAAATTTCGCAGTACAATCAACAATAGCTGCACGGAAAAGACTATGAACGAGACAATAACTGCTACAGGTCTGCCTCCTGCATTCCCCGATCATACCCAATTGCCAGACGAAGACGGTACATTTGTAAAAAATTTTCAGGAGCATCCCCAGAGCATCATTCTGACAGATTCGATCGGGCCGGTTGTAGAGCGGCTGCATCCAGACGGACAATATGCGGGCAAGATTGCGGCATTTACTGGCGAGAAACTGACCCGCCAGAGCGAGGCGCAGAAGCACCGGATTGGTTTTACGTGCCGAATGTACCCGCAACACTTGACGGTTTTCGCCGTTCTTATGTACTTTGGCGGGAACACATGGCTCCGTTCATTGCTTTAGAATTTGCTAGCGGTAATGGAGATGAAGAGCGCGATTCCCTACCCTTCGGGAACCCCTACGGGGAACGGGATAGCTTCGCTTCACGTACTCCCTTGAGTGTGGCCGCTGACGGTACCACCACTAAACCGGGTAAGTTTTGGGTGTACGAGAGAATTATCCGCATTCCTTACTACGGCATTTATGAAATGAGAACGGGCAATTTAGAGGTCTATCACCTGATAGATTTTGTGTATCGAAGGATGGAGCCAAACGAACGCGGTCACTATCCCATTCCTGTACTAGATGTAGAATTGGGACTGTGGCAGGGAAGCTATCAAAATCAAGAACTGCTTTGGCTGCGGTGGTGGGATTCCCAGGGGAATTTGCTGTTAACTGGCTCCGAACAAGTTGAAATTGAGCGGGCTAGAACCGAGCAAGAACGGGAAAGAGCCGAACAAGCAGAGCGAAAAGTTACCCAGTTAGCCGATCGACTGCGAGCAATGGGAATCGATCCCGATGCTGAGGAGTGATATCAAATTCCCAAAACTCTCTCTGTAGCGCGAGCATCCCGCACCTGATATTTTTGAATAACAAAAAACAAAGCTGATGGAAACTAAACCGCCTCTACCGCCCTTTACGTTGGAAACGGCTAAAGCCAAAGTTCAAGCTGCTGAAGATGCCTGGAATACCCGCGATCCAGAACGAGTAGCCTTAGCTTATACGGAAGATTCTCAGTGGCGAAACCGTGCCGAATTCTTCAGCGGACGGGAAGAAATCAAGGCTTTTTTAAGACGAAAATGGGCAAAGGAACTAGATTACCGTTTAAAGAAAGAACTGTGGAGTTTTACAGACAATCGGATTTCTGTTCGCTTCGAGTATGAGTGGCACGATGATTCTGGCTACTGGTATCGCGCCTATGGTAATGAACAGTGGGAATTTGCAGAAAATGGGTTAATGCGAAGACGTGAAGCTAGCATTAATGATGTTCCCATTCAAGAGTCTGAACGGAAGTTTCGATAAGATTGATCTGTGAGTTGTTAGACGCATAAACCTGGTTTTTTAGGAAAATACGCAGGTTTGTAGTCAGGACTGTAGTCATGATTGACTCAAGGCCAGAAAGACGAATAAAGTCGTCACTACTAACGAAAGGTTTGTAGTAAGGACTTGAATCATGATTAGATTTATTGCAAAAATACAAAGCACCCCACCCCAACCCTGCCCTTGAATCAGGGGAGGGGGGCAAGATTATTCTTGTTTCTCTCCTGAATAAGGGGGGACTTGCGGGGGGCGAATTTGACTTTTGCAAGAACTCTAGAGAAGTTTATAGAGCATCTGCGATCGTGTAGAATCTGAAAAAACAATTTTAATGGAGTTTTGTTGCAAATGAAATTTTTGGCGCTCGAAACACTAATTTTTAGTTCTATCCTTCTGTCAATCTCATCATTGTCCTCTGCTCAAAGTAATCAACAGGGATCTACAATTCTACCCACAGGAGCTTACTACGCTCAAGGAACAATGTTCAATAACTCCCGTAGAGAGATTGCACATCAAAACAATAGAATCTGCATCAAGATCGTCGATGGCCCTGCAAATCCCTACAAAGGAGTCGAATCTATCACAATTAGCAGCGTGTCTTTGGAAAATGGGAAATACTATATTGATGCAACTGGCACGGAGCTAGTATTAAAAAACAATGGAAAAGCATTCTCTGGCGACATTCGCGGTACATGGGAGTATAGAGGTATCTCCCCCGATCGCAGGAGTCAACCCATACAAGCTGAAAAAATGGCAGAATGTGTAGCTGCTCAAGGACGATATGTGCAGAAGATGGAAGGAATATCCATTTCAGGAATCGATTTTCCCAAGCATTAACCACGATCGAGATGGGTAAGGGCGCAACCAAAAGGTGCTCTGTGGGATGCAGTAATGGGTAATCGAAGTAAGGTGCGCGGCGCGCACCCTACATCATTAGGTTATTCGTGCCAGACTGTATCCTCAATCGGTAAGCAAACTCGGAGAAGTCAGCACAAAGACATCCCTGGTTCCCACCCCTTCAGATTCCGGTTTAATCGGTGTAGTAAAGTGGAAAAACTCGTGGTCGTTAACTAACAGCAATTCCCCTGGCTGCAGAACTTTATTAAAAACAGGCTTCTCTTTTTTAGCCAAGTACAAATGCGTTTCCCCGCCTACAATATTAGTTCTGTCAACTGAGAAAATCCCGATAAAATCAGTACCGTCTTGGTGAATGCCTTCCGGTGCGGGGTTGCCAAAATTGTTTGGCGAACAAGTCGTCCTGATTTGATGGATGCCGATTTCAGCTTCCGGGTGAATTTTGCAGGAATCGAAAAAAGCAAAAATCATCTGTTTGAAATTATCGAGGGCGATTAGCCGATCGTCCAATTCGGCAAATTCCCGCCTGATATCACCCACTAGCGGATTGTATGTTTTGCTTTGATACAAATAGCCGTGAGGTAACTTAACTAACTCATTTCCGTTGACTGCAAACCGCGACAATCTTCTCGAACGATACTTACCTTTCACATACGGATCGACAGGCATATCGTCAAAAAATTCCTTGAAGCCTTCTAGCTTAATCGAGTTTACTTTTTTGAAAGTAAACATGAAGGCATAATCCAAATGAATGGATTCTAATACGGTTTTCATAGATTTTACTCCCTGAAGCCTTGCTCCCCTCCCTAAATTTGCCTGGAGGAGGTGTATGCTTCTACTCTAGCGCAGGATTTTTGTATGTGTCGTAAAAAACACTACAAAAATTGCAAAGATATCGTAAAGACGACAAGATGAATTGGGGGCTGGTTCTTCTTTTAATCCAAAATCCCCAATCTAAAATCTAAAATCGATTGACTGCTTTCACCAGCGACTGACAGGCCCGCAGGAAAACGGCAACATCGACCCCAAGTGCGACGTACTGAACGCCAGCATCAATCCACTGCTGGGCGATTTCGGGGTTTTCGGCAAAAGTACCGGCGGCTTTGCCTGCTTTGCGGATGGTTTGGACTGCCTCTTGCATCATGTCGATGACTCGGAGATCGCGGACTTGGCCGGGAATGCCGATCGACTGTGACAAATCGTAAGGCCCCAGAAAAATCACGTCCACCTCTGGCACAGTAACAATTTCTGCCAGGTTGTCGATGCCGCATTTGCCTTCGACATGAATCACAACTAAGGATTCTTCGTTGAGTCGATCGGTGATATTTGTACCTGCAGCGGTGTAAAGTCCTGCCCGCGTAGCAAAGGAAAGGCCTCGCGTGCCCAGAGGACTGTATTTAGCACTTTTGACAGCGGTTTCGGCATCGATTTTGCTTTCAATTTGAGGTACTTGAACTCCTGCACTGCCGATGTCGAGAGCTCGTTGAATTTGCGGCCCGTCGTTTTTGCGGACACGAACAATCGGTGCAATTCCGGTGCAGTCGGCGGCGCGACACAAATCTTCAGCAGCAAGCGGGTTCAGGGGGCCGTGTTCCATATCGATAACGGCGAAATCAAATCCAGCGTGACCGCAGATTTCCATGAATGCGGGATAAGCGCAGTTCATAAATAAACCGAGGACTGTTTCGCCTTGTTTAATTTTTTGTTTGAGTTTGTTTTGACGCATGGGTAATCCCGGAAAGTTTAGTTGTTTTTTACCGCAGATGAAGCCAGATTGTTTTTAATAATACAGCTCAAATATGGTCGTAATAAATTACTTTATGTTAAGAGAATAGACAAAAATTTTATAGCTGCTTTTGCCTCTATCTTAAATGGAATCAAGCACAAAATCCAGCCAAAAATAAACATTCCTAAAATTGGTAAAAATATGGCTCCCACGGATGGTTCAACTAACCAAGCAAATAAAGAAAACATTCCAATACTGCCAGTTGTCCACAGCCACAGAATCAGAAATCCTATAACTGTTGTATGTAAACTCATCCTAATTCTGATGGAACAACCGAACTGTTGATTATGTATATCTCCTTGTATAATTGGGAACAATAAATGTCTACCGATGATGATGCGATTAATTTTGAAGTTTTTGCCATAAATCGTTCCTTCATAGGGTTTCGCAGGGGGCTGACCAAAGGGTAAAATTATTCTAAAAACTTTGGGAGGAGTAACAACTTCGTCCAACCTGCGTAAAACTTCCGAATAAGTTAAACTGGTGGTAATTGTTAAAGTCTCAAAAGGAATAAATAACCTAAAAAATTTGACTATCTTGAGCATAAGGTTCATCCGGCTGTTCAATAGTTGTTGCTGGTATTAATGCCTCTTCTCTAAAAAAGTTTTCCCTGACAACAGCGCGAAATACCAGTATACTGCAAAATAAACATTTAGATGGGATGAGTGTTTTTCGCGCTATGTCAAAATTAATTCCACAATCTCCGATGAAACTTCGACAGTATCTATTTTTGCTCAAAGGTCGATCGATCCTTAGCCTCACCCTCGGCATAATTTCCGCGATGGGGAGCATTTCGCCAGTATTTGCTGCACCTCCCCGCAATCCCGACACTGCTGAAACTTGCGACATTCTAGTAGCAGGCGGCGGTCTCGCAGGGGCTGCTACCGCTTACGAAGGTTTGCTGGCGGGGCG
Source organism: Microcoleus sp. D3_18_C4 (assembly GCF_036702355.1). Lineage (NCBI taxonomy): Bacteria > Bacillati > Cyanobacteriota > Cyanophyceae > Oscillatoriales > Microcoleaceae > Microcoleus > Microcoleus sp. D3_18_C4. Next base: position 53,664 of record NZ_JAUBTF010000025.1, on the reverse strand, counting down.
CACAGTTTGCCTCACTGAAATTACTGATTGGGTAGGCGGTCAAATTTCCTCCCAGGGAACTTCCGCACTCGATGAAAGAGATACTCAGCGATCGCTCTTATTTTACCCCCGTGGCTACCTAGAATTGCGGGAGCGGATCAAGGAACATTACGGCCGGCTAAATCCCGGGGGCTGTTGGGTTAGCTATTCGTGTTTCATGCCCTACGACGGTCACAAAATTCTCTTTAACATCTTGCAGGATGCCGCTAGAAAAGGCAAAGGCACGCTGAAATGGTTTCCCAATACGGTTATTAAAGAACTAGCAATTACTCCTGCTGTGGCCGGCAATGCGGTTGGGGGCCAACAAATTAAAAGTGCGATCGCCATTCAACACAAACCGGCCACCAACACCCCACCACTCAACACCGAAACTCTTTCTCAAACTATCGAAGATGCCTATCGCTACGAAAATTCTCCGCGATTTAATAAAACTATTATTCGGTTTATTTCTAAATCATCTGGAACCCCCCCTAACCCCAGAATGGTGGGGAATGCCACAAGTTCCCCCCCCTTACAAGGGGGTGCTGGTTGGTACGTTGTAGATGCCACTGAAACAGGTGAATTGATCGGACTTGCCGATGTTCCCTACCGCCTCGGAATTGACCCGCGTTCCCCTCTGGAACCTTCCTCCGCTAGCCCAACCGGCGACCCTTACTGCACTCAAGGTTTTACCTACACCTTTGCGATGGAGGCAACGAAGGAACCGCAGCAGCATCAAGTGCCGTCTTTTTATCAACAATACGCTCCTTACTACAGCTACGAATTGCAGAGATTGGCGAGCTTTCCCTTAGTTTTCAGCTACCGCCAAATCAGGACCAGGAGACCGGATGAAAAGCGACCTTTAGACCCGAAGCAATTCCCGATTTATCCGGGGGATATTTCGATGCAAAACTGGACTTGGGGCAATGACTATCGTCCCGGTTCTGCTGAGGATAATTTAATTTATTCTCGCAAGCAGTTGGAAGAGTCCGGTCAACTGCAACCGGGGGGATGGATGGGCGGTTTGCGAACCGAAACTTTGCGAAAGGGAGAGGAAAATGCCAAAGGATTTTTCTACTGGCTGGTAACAGGAACTACTGACTCGCAGCTAGGAGAGGGAGTCAAAAAGCCTAATCCAAACAATCGTTTTTTGAGCGGGTTGGATTCGCCGATGGGGACGGTGCACGGACTTTCTAAATATCCTTATATGCGGGAGGGCCGACGTATTATTGGGCGGCCGAGTTTTAATCAGCCTCAAGGTTTTACCGTGTGGGAAGTTGATATGTCTCGCACTGACTTTACGGCTGATTTTTATCGCCAGAATTTGTCGGAGGAAGAGTATCGGAATTTGTGGTTAGCTGTGGGTGGTTTGAATGCGCCGGCTTTGGCTGTGGGAAGTCAATCTGTTGAGGATACAAAATCGCGATCGCGCGCTACGATTTATCCTGATTCTGTGGGTATCGGTCATTATGCGATCGACTTTCATCCCTGCATGACCAACAGTCCGCCGGAAGCACCGGGAAATACCGAACGCGAAGGCACTCGCAAAGGTCAAGGGCAAGCTTATCCCTTCCAAATTCCCCTGCGGGCAATGATTCCCCAGAAAATTGACAATATGTTAGTGGCGGGTAAAAGTATTGCTGTTAGCCACACAGCGGCCGCTGCTTATCGAGTGCATTCTTTTGAATGGTCTGCCGGTGCGGCGGCGGGAGTTACGGCTGCTTTTTCCTTGGAAAAAGGGATTCTACCTTATGAATTAGTGGACGAATTGCCGTCCCGCGAGCCGAACTTGGAAGTATTGCAGTTGCGGTTGCAACAAAATGCCAATCCGATCGCCTTTCCGGGTACTTCTATTTTCAATAGTTCGTGGCAAAATTGGAAATAATCGCAGTTGATAATCTGTAGGGCCGGCATCCTGCCCGCCTTACAATAAAATTCACTCTGTGTGGAACAGGGTGGAACAGGCTTTCGGGCTTGTTCCTGACACCCCACAATTAACTCGTTAGCAAGAAGAGTTTGCTAACCAGTATAAAATAACCAATAACAAAATAGCTGATAAACAGCAATTTGTCATCCATCTTTCGACAGAAGCAATCAGACACTGCTTTAGTTGGATAATATCAATAATCTCAAAAATATTCCCCCCTTCCCCTTCAAACTCGTCAAAGGTAACGCTCATGTCAACTGCACAGATAACCAGCCCCAATTCCAATAATTATGCCAAACAGTTACTTAGAACCTTAGTGGCAGTCAAAAAAGGGGACTTTTCAGTTCGGATGCCCATAGACCAGACCGGTCTAGCGGGGAAAATTGCTGACGAACTTAACGACATTATCGAGCTCAATGAGAGAATGGCGGCCGAACTCGATCGCATCGGCACAGTTGTCGGTAAAGAAGGCAAAATCGCCCAGCGTGCCACCATCGGCAGCGCCGAGGGGTCATGGGCAGCTAGCGTCAACTCTGTCAATACCCTAATTACAGATTTAGTGCAACCAACCTCTGAAACCGCCAGAGTAATTCGGGCCGTAGCAAAAGGAGATTTATCGCAAACCATCGCCTTAGAAATAGAAGACAGACCCCTCAAAGGAGAATTCCTCCAAACAGCGCAAATTGTTAACACAATGGTAGACCAGTTGAGCTCCTTTGCGTCGGAAGTAACGCGGGTGGCTAGGGAAGTGGGAACCGAAGGGAAATTAGGCGTGCAAGCAGAAGTTAAAGGAGTTGCTGGAACCTGGAAAGATTTAACGGATTCAGTTAACTCGATGGCGGGGAATTTAACAGCACAAGTGCGTAACATTGCCGAAGTGACGACTGCTGTGGCCAATGGCGATTTATCCAAAAAAATTACAGTAGATGTAAAAGGTGAAATTCTCGAACTGAAAAACACGATTAACATCATGGTGGATCAGTTGAGTTCCTTCGCATCTGAAGTAACGCGGGTGGCGAGAGAAGTAGGAACGGAAGGCAAATTAGGGGTGCAAGCTGAAGTGCGGGGAGTTGCAGGAACCTGGAAAGATTTAACGGATTCAGTTAACTCAATGGCCGGCAATCTTACCGCACAAGTACGGAACATTGCCGACGTGACGACTGCTGTGGCAAATGGTGACTTATCTAAAAAAATTACAGTTGATGTTAAAGGTGAAATTCTGGAGTTAAAAAACACTATTAACATCATGGTGGATCAGTTAAATTCCTTCGCATCTGAAGTAACGCGGGTGGCGAGAGAAGTAGGTTCCGAAGGCAAACTCGGCGGTCAAGCTGAGGTGAAAGGAGTTGCCGGAACTTGGAAGGATTTAACAGATAGCGTTAACTTCATGGCAGGCAGTTTGACAGCACAAGTGCGGAACATCGCTGAAGTGACAACCGCTGTGGCAAAGGGCGATTTATCTAAGAAAATTACCGTAGATGTTAAAGGGGAAATTCTTGAACTCAAAAATACCGTCAACACCATGGTTGACCAGTTAAATTCCTTCGCATCTGAAGTAACCAGGGTTGCTAGGGAAGTGGGAACGGAAGGGAAATTAGGCGTGCAAGCTGAAGTGCAAGAAGTAGCAGGAACCTGGAAAGATTTAACGGATTCAGTTAACTCAATGGCCGGGAATTTAACAGCACAAGTCCGCAACATTGCTGAGGTGACGACGGCTGTTGCTAACGGTGACTTATCTAAAAAAATTACGGTACAGGTTAAAGGCGAAATTTTAGAACTGAAAAACACCATTAACGTGATGGTCGATCAGCTTAATTCCTTTGCATCTGAAGTAACCAGGGTTGCTAGGGAAGTGGGTTCCGAAGGTAAACTCGGCGGTCAAGCGGATGTGCGAGGCGTAGCAGGAACTTGGAAGGATTTAACGGATAGCGTTAACTTCATGGCGGGTAGTTTGACAGAGCAAGTACGGAATATTGCGGCTGTTACTACTGCGGTGGCAAATGGCGACTTGTCGAAGAAAATTACTGTAGATGTTAAGGGTGAAATTCTGGAGTTAAAAAACACCGTCAACACGATGGTGGATCAGTTAAATTCCTTCGCTTCGGAAGTAACCAGGGTTGCTAGGGAAGTGGGGACGGAAGGGAAATTAGGTGTGCAAGCTGAAGTTAAAGGAGTTGCCGGAACTTGGAAAGATTTAACGGATTCAGTTAACTCGATGGCGGGGAATTTAACAGCACAAGTGCGTAACATTGCCGAAGTGACAACGGCGGTGGCAAATGGCGATTTATCCAAAAAAATTACAGTAGATGTTAAAGGCGAAATTCTCGAACTGAAAAACACGATTAACATCATGGTGGATCAGTTGAGTTCCTTCGCATCTGAAGTAACGCGGGTGGCGAGAGAAGTAGGAACGGAAGGTAAATTAGGTGTGCAAGCTTACGTGCGGGGTGTAGGGGGAACTTGGAAAGATTTAACCGACAACGTAAACTTGATGGCGGGGAATTTGACGGCGCAGGTGCGGAATATTGCGGAAGTGACGAAAGCGGTGGCAAATGGCGATTTGTCTAAGAAAATCACCGTGGATGTTAAAGGCGAAATTCTGGAGTTGAAAGACACTATTAACGTGATGGTGGATCAGCTTAATTCCTTTGCTTCTGAGGTAACGCGGGTGGCGCGGGAGGTGGGAACTGAGGGTAAATTGGGCGGTCAAGCTGAGGTGAAAGGAGTTGCGGGAACTTGGAAAGATTTAACCGACAACGTAAACTCGATGGCGGGGAATTTGACAGCGCAAGTGCGGGGTATTGCTAAGGTTGTGACGGCGGTGGCGAATGGCGATTTGAAGCGCAAATTAATGCTGGAAGCTAAGGGAGAAATTGCGACTCTGGCAGATACGATTAATGAGATGATTGATACGCTCGCGACGTTTGCAGATCAAGTTACTACAGTGGCGCGGGAAGTGGGAATTGAAGGGAAATTGGGTGGCCAGGCGAAGGTTCCGGGCGCGGCGGGGACGTGGCGAGATTTGACGGATAATGTGAATGAGTTGGCGGCGAATTTGACTACTCAGTTGCGGGCGATCGCAGAAGTGGCAATTGCTGTTACCAGAGGCGATTTAACGAGGTCAATTTCCGTCGCCACGGAAGGAGAAGTTGCGATCGTTAAGGACAACATTAACCAGATGATCGCCAATCTGCGGGAGACTACGCAGAAAAATACTGAGCAAGATTGGCTGAAAACAAACCTTGCTAAGTTCACTCGAATGCTACAAGGTCAGCGGGATTTAGAAACTGTTTCTAAACTAATTCTCTCAGAATTGACGCCGCTGGTGTCTGCTCAGCATGGCGTCTTCTTTATGATGGAATCTGTCGAACATGATCCGTTTCTCAAACTGTTAAGTACCTACGCCTACCGCGAACGCAAACAGTTAGGAAATAGATTCCATTTAGGCGAAGGTTTGGTAGGGCAGTGCGCCCTGGAAAAGGAACGGATACTGTTGACAGAAGTGCCGGAAAACTACGTTAAAATTGGTTCGGGACTGGGAGAATCTACGCCGCTGAATGTGGTAGTTTTACCCGTATTATTTGAGGGACAAGTGACGGCAGTAATCGAGTTAGCTTCGTTCCGCCGATTCAGCGAAATACACTTGACATTCCTCGACCAACTTACAGAAAGTATCGCCATTGTCTTAAATACAATTGCGGCGAGTATGCGGACGGAAGAGTTGCTGAAACAGTCACAGTCTTTGGCAGAAGAGTTACAAACTCAGCAAAAAGAACTAACGGAAACTAACAAGCGTCTCGAACAACAAGCGCAGTCACTCCGCGCATCTGAGGAACTGTTGAAGAGTCAGCAGGAAGAGTTGCAACAAACGAATGAAGAACTAGAAGAACAAGCGGAATTGCTAGCGCTGCAAAATAAGGAAGTTGAGCGGAAAAACCGAGATATCGAACAGGCGAGGGGGTTGTTGGAAGAAAGAGCCGAACAGTTGGCTCTAACTTCTAAGTATAAGTCGGAGTTTCTGGCAAATATGTCTCACGAGTTGCGAACTCCGCTAAATTCGCTGTTGATTCTGGCTCGATTGCTTTCTGACAATACTGAAGGCAATTTGACTCTCAAGCAAGTTGAATACACGCGCACAATTTACTCGGCAGGAAATGATTTGCTGGGGCTGATTAATGACATCTTGGATCTGGCTAAGATTGAATCGGGCACGATGTCGGTGGAAATTGAGCAAGTGTTGTTTACGGACTTGCGAGATCATTTGGATCGGACTTTCCGCCAAATCGCCCAGGATAAGAAGTTGAGTTTTAAAATAGAGCTTGAGGCTGGGTTGCCAAAAGGTCTCTATACTGATGCTAAACGGCTGCAACAAGTTTTGAAGAATCTCCTCTCTAATGCGTTTAAGTTTACAGAGCGAGGTGAGGTGAAATTGCGTGCGGAAGTAGCGCGGGAAGGGTGGAGTTTAGAGATAGAAAGTTTAAGGAGTTCCCCTACTGTTTTGGCTTTCTCAGTTAGCGATACCGGGATTGGGATTTCTGCTGAAAAACACAGGGTTATTTTTGAGGCTTTCCAACAAGCAGATGGTAGCACTAGCCGCAAATACGGGGGCACGGGTTTGGGTTTGTCAATTAGTAGAGAAATCGCTAATTTGCTAGGCGGAGAAATTAAATTGACAAGTCGCCCTGGTGAGGGTAGTAGGTTCACGCTTTATCTGCCACAAACTTACCAAGAATCGCGAATAATAATCACTGATACGGGCTCGGGAACGGGCAAGCAAACGCCTCAATTACCCTCTGCTAATTCTCCCGCACTTCCTTTGCCGAATTTCCACTTGCCGATCGCGCCTTACCCCTCACCTTTAATCTCTGATGATCGAGAAAATATTGAGAGTGACGATCGCGTGCTTTTGATTATTGAAGATGATGTAAACTTCGCTCGAATTCTGTTGGATATGGCGCAGGAACAGGGTTTTAAAGGTTTGGTGGCTTTGCGGAGCGATATCGGTTTGGCGATGGCGCGAGAGTTCAAGCCAACTGCGATTATGCTGGATCTAAATTTGCCTGTGATGGATGGCTGGACAGTGCTCGATCGCTTGAAGCACGATCCAAGTACGCGCCACATTCCGGTTCACATTGTATCAGTGGAAGAAGGGCGGCAGCGCAGTTTGCAGTTAGGGGCGATCGCCTACTTACAAAAGCCTGTCAGTCGCGAAGCCTTGAGCAAAGCTTTGACTGATATTAAGGGTTTTGTGGAGCGGCCAGTGAAGAATTTGCTAGTCGTGGAAGACGACGAAACACAGCGTCTGAGCATTGTGGATTTAATCGGCAATCACGATGTTTCTACAACGGCTGTGGGGAGTGGTGCAGAGGCACTAGCAACTTTGAAATCCGGGCATTTTGACTGCGTTGTACTCGATTTGGGACTACCAGATATGACTGGTTTTGAACTGATCGAGCAGATCAAGCAAGAGGCTAATTTGAAAAGTCTGCCGCTTATTATTTATACGGGCAAAGAGTTGACACGATCCGAAGAAACTCAACTCAAGCGCATGGCGGAAACAATCATTGTTAAAGATGTGCGCTCGCCGGAACGTTTGTTAGATGAAACCGCTTTGTTTTTGCACCGAGTTCAAGCAAATTTGCCGGAACCCAAGCGCCAAATGCTAGAGCAATTGTATCAAACAGATTCGACGCTCGCGGGCAAAACAGTCTTGATTGTTGACGACGATATGCGGAATATTTTCGCCCTCACAAGTATGCTGGAGCGCCATAAAATGGAAGTTGTGTATGCTGAGAATGGCAGAGAGGGCATTGCTAAATTGCAAAATACCCCTGGCATAAATATTGTGTTGATGGACGTGATGATGCCAGAGATGGACGGTTACGAAACAATGCAAGCTATTCGTAGTATGCCTCAATTTGCTTCGTTGCCAATGATTGCTCTTACTGCGAAAGCTATGAAGGGCGATCGGGAAAAATGTATCGAAGCTGGTGCGTCTGACTACATTACCAAACCTGTTGATACGGAACAGTTGCTCTCGCTGCTGCGTGTCTGGCTTTATCGATAATGGAAGTCCGTTGTCAGTTGGCAGTTGACTGTTGGCAGTTGTCAGCAGTCAGCAGTCAGCAGTCAGCAGTCAGCAGTCAGCAGTCAGCAGTCAGCAGTTAGCAGTCAGCAGTCAACAGTCAACAGTCAACAGTCAACAGTTAACAGTCAACAGTCAAAAATGCCCAATAACCAATTAGTCATTAAAAATGTCCGAAAGCCATGAACTTGAAACAATCGAAATTCAACTCCTACTAGAGGGAATGTTTCGCTATTACGGATTTGATTTTCGTAATTATGCTCTTGCCTCTCTCAAGCGCCGTATTAGGAACACTATTCGCTCGGAACAGCTCACCACTGTCTCTGCACTTCAGGAAAAGGTACTTCACAATCCTGCTTACCTAGATCGTTTACTGCTGGATATTTCTGTCAATGTAACGGCGATGTTTCGCGATCCCAGCTTTTACATTAGTTTCAGAAATAAAGTGGTGCCGCTGCTGCGTACTTATCCTTTTATTCGGATTTGGCACGCTGGATGTTCAACGGGCGAAGAAGTCTATTCTATGGCAATCTTGCTGCAAGAAGAAGGACTTTATGACCGTTGTCGGATTTACGCTACGGACATGAATGAATTAGTGTTGAAAACAGCCAAAACAGGGATATTCCCGCTGAAACAAATGCAAGAATATACGCAACTCTACCACCAAGCGGGGGGCAAGAAAGCGTTTTCTGAGTATTACACTGCTGCCTATGAAAATGCGATTTTTCGCTCTTCACTTAAAGATAATATTGTCTTTGCTCACCACAACCTAGCAACGGATAATTCTTTTAATGAATTTAATGTTATTTTGTGCCGTAATGTGCTGATTTATTTCAATTCACACCTCCAAGAGCGGGTACACAAGCTTTTTTATGAGAGCCTGGGAATGTTTGGAGTTTTAGGACTAGGACATCAGGAGTCTCTGACTTTTACACCTTATGAAAAATACTATGAACCAATTGAAAGTAGTGAGAAACTCTACCGGAGAATTAAATAAGAAAAATTTTCAAATAGTGGTTGTGGGTACGTCTTTGGGAGGGCTAGAGGCTCTGACTGTGCTGCTGGCAGATTTGCCCCAAAGCTTTCCTTTGCCTGTAGTTATTGTCCAACACCGCCATAAGAGTTCTGAGAATAGGCTTACTTATTTTTTACAAAAGCAAAGCTCTCTCCAAATCACAGAGGCAAAAGACAAAGAGCCGATCGCACCTGGACGGGTTTACTTGGCTCCCGCTGACTATCACTTGCTAATAGAATCTCCCTGTGAGGAGGAGTTTAGCCTGTATCAAAACAACTTTACAGAATGGGGGAGCGTGGCAGTGGAGTCAATCCATAATTCAAAATCCCCAATCCCCAATCGCGGAACTCCTACATTTGCACTATCAACTGAGGCTCCTGTCTGCTACGCGCGGCCCTCAATCGATGTGCTGTTTGAGTCTGCTGCGGATGCCTTTGGGGAGAAAGTTATCGGCATAATTTTAACGGGAGCGAATTCGGATGGTAGTAAAGGGCTGGCAAAAATTAAAGCTGAAGGAGGATTGACATTTGTGGAGGAACCGGCTTCAGCTCTGTGCCCGACCATGCCAGCGTCAGCGATCGCAAATGTTGAAGTAGACTGGATTTTACCCCTCTCTAAAATTGCTCCCTGTTTAGTCAATTTGCTAAGAATTAAAGATTAAAAAAATTATGAATCAGCAGTCCCCCCATCGAGTAAATGTCCTTTTAGTTGACGATCGCCCAGAAAATTTGATAGCTCTAGAAGCTATTCTCAACAGCCCCTCTTATAATCTAGTACAAGCTAGTTCGGGCGCGGAGGCTCTGAGATGTCTGCTTAATGAAGATTTTGCAGTAATTTTGCTTGATGTGCAGATGCCGGGAATGGATGGATTTGAGACAGCAACATTGATTCGCTCTAGAGATCGATCGCGAGCGACTCCGATTATTTTTATCACAGCATTCAGCAGTAATGACACCCACGTGTTTAAAGGTTATTCTCTGGGTGCAGTGGATTACCTGTTCAAACCATTGGAACCGGAAATATTGACCTCGAAGGTGCAGGTATTTGTGGAATTGTTCCAAAAAACCGTCGAGGTGAAGCAGCAAGCAACACAGTTAGCGGCTGTTAATAGTGAACTAAGTAAAAGTGAAGAGCGGTTTCGCACTTTGTGTGCTTGTTCGCCACTGGGAATTTACTTAGCTGACGTTGAAGGCCGCTGTACTTACATTAATCCCCGTTGTCAAGCGATTTGCGGGTTAGCTTTGGACGAAAGCTTGGTAGAGGTTTGGCAGCGGGAAGTTCATCCAGAAGATCGCGATCGCGTAGTCACAGATTGGTTAGCTTGGATTAAAGAAAGTCAGGAATATTCTAACGAGTTTCGATTAGCTGGTAGCGAAAGCGTGCGTTGGGTTCACGTGCAGTCGTCACCAATGTTTTCGGATTTGGGAAAACTTATCGGTCATGTGGGCACGGTTAGAGATGTCACAGACCGCAAGCAAGCAGAGGAAGAACGCGGGAGACTAATCCGCGAACAAGTGGCGCGGCAAGAAGCGGAGAGAGCTAACCAGATGAAGGATGAATTTCTAGCTATTCTCTCTCACGAACTCCGCACTCCTTTAAATGCAATTCTCGGCTGGTCTAGGCTGCTTCGTACCAAAACATTTGACCAAGACACTATTGAGAAAGCCCTAGAAACAATTGAGCGCAATGCTAAATCTCAAGCTCAACTCATCGAAGATATTTTAGATGTTTCGCGGATTTTGCGGGGTAAACTAAATTTAAATAAGCATCCGATTCGGTTGGAATCTGCGATTAAGCTGGCAATAGATTCTTTGGAGCCGCTGACTGAGGAAAAATCCATAGTCATAGAATTAACGTGCAGTCCCAATGTAGGTGAAGTTATCGGCGATCCCGATCGCTTGCAGCAAATTGTGTGGAATTTGCTGTCAAATGCGATTAAGTTTAGTCCGCAAGAGGGTAAAGTAGAGGTGCGGTTAGAGTCAGTTGGAGATGAGGCTCACATTCAGATAATTGATAGCGGCATTGGTATTGAGCCTGATTTTCTGCCTTATGTTTTCGATCGCTTCCGCCAAGCTGATAGCAGCACAACTAGGTCTTACGGAGGTTTGGGACTGGGATTGGCGATCGTCCGTCACTTGGTGGAACAGCACGGCGGTAAGGTGCATGCAGAGAATAATCCGGGCGAGGGTGCGAAATTTACGGTGGCTCTCCCTGTGGCACAGAGGAACGCCCTCGCTACTGACGATGATTGGTCGCACCTCAATGACCAGGCAGAGACCCTTCCCACTCTGGCTAATTTGCAATTGCTGGTGGTGGATGATGACGATGACACGCGGGAGTTTTTGATTGCTTTACTTGAGGACGAAGGAGCTGTGGTGCGATCGGCTGCATCGGTTGCCGGGGCTCTAGCCGCACTGGACAGTTATTGGCCGGCTCTGCTGCTGAGCGACATTGGAATGCCGGAAGCAGACGGCTATGAGTTGATCGCGCGGGTGAGAGAAATGGAAAGGCTCAGGGGTGGAAAGATGCCTGCGATCGCTCTGACGGCCTACGCGAGAGAGGAAGAGCGCCAGCAAGCGCTGGAAGCTGGTTTCCAGATGCACTTATCTAAACCAGTTGACATAACTAAGTTAATTGCAGCAATTGCTAACCTCACAGGAATACTCGGAAATCCTGAGCCGACGGACTCGGCGGTTAAAACCGCTTTGTTGACCCCCCAATCCCGTGCTGATTACTGAGAAAAATATTAAGCTAGCTTAAAGGACACGCGATCGACAGTTCGGAACAAGACACCCATTTTTCCACAAAAAGCTGGATATTTGCCGTTTTTTGCTTCAACCTGCCGTCCAACTACAAAATTACCCGCCCATCAATACATGAATATTTTTAGCAGTCTGCTTTCTAGCCCAACTCAAGCACCCCAAGTCAAAAAACAGCGTCGAGGCATTGAAATTAAGTCGGAACGCGAAATCGAAATTATGCGGCAAGCAGCGAAAATCGTTGCAACGGTACTCAAAGAAATTTCCCAAATGGTGAAACCGGGAATGACTACTGCTGATTTGGATGCTTATGCCGAAAGACGCATCCGCGAAATGGGTGCAACTCCCAGTTTTAAAGGCTATCACGGTTTCACGGGATCGATTTGCTCTAGCATTAATAACGAAGTTGTTCACGGCATCCCCAGCGCCAAAAAAGTAATTCGGGCCGGAGATGTTCTCAAGGTAGATACGGGGGCATATTACCAAGGTTTTCACGGCGATTCTTGCATTACGATCGCAGTTGTGGAAGTGACTCCCGAATCGGCAAAATTAATCCGAGTCGCAGAAGAAACGCTCTACAAAGGCATCGAACAAGTCAAGGCGGGAGCTTATTTGCTCGATCTGGCTGGTGCGATGGAAGATCATGTCAAAAGCAACGGTTTTAGTATCGTTGAGGAGTTTACCGGCCACGGTGTCGGGCGAAATTTGCACGAGGAACCGTCGGTTTTCAATTTCCGCACGCGGGAAATGCCGAACGTGAAATTGCGAGCGGGCATGACATTGGCGATCGAACCGATTCTGAATGCCGGTTCTAAGTACACTCGGACGCTTTCTGACAAGTGGACTGCTGTAACAGTTGACAATGCTATGTCGGCTCAGTTTGAGCATACTGTGTTGGTGACAGAAACTGGCTATGAAATTTTGACCGATCGTTCCAAAGTTTAAGGGGAACAAAAAACAATAGTTTTGAGTTTTGAGCTAAAGTTTTTATTCTGTAGGTTGGGTTGAGCGATGGCGAAACCCAACACCTTATTTAAAATGAAGATTTGGGTTTCGTTCCTCAACCCAACCTACAATATTTACACTATTAAGAAGGTAACAGAGATGTCAGCACGATTATTATTGGTAGATGATGAACCGGGCTTGCGGGAAGCAGTACAAGCTTATTTGGAAGATAGCGATTTTGCGGTTGAGGTTGCCAGTAATGCTCGCGACGGCTGGGAAATCTTGCAGCAGACTAATCCGGATTTGGTGATTTCAGACATTATGATGCCCCAGGTGGACGGTTATCAGTTTCTCAAGCAAGTGCGGGAAGATCCTCGCTATAAAGCTTTGCCGGTGGTGTTTTTGACGGCTAAGGGGATGACGAGCGATCGCATTCAAGGCTATCAAGCAGGCTGCGATGCTTATCTTTCTAAGCCCTTCGATCCCGACGAATTAGTAGCAATAGTAACCAATTTGCTGGCCCGCCGCGCGGCTGCTAAGGAGACAAGCGAAAATGCTGAAAGTCCAGATATTGCTGCTTTGACAAGCCAAATGGCGAGAATTGAGTCTTTGCTGAGTGGGCGGAGTTCGATCGCCCAAAGTCCTTCGCCGATTAAAATTGATTTGACTCCGCGAGAACAAAGTGTTTTGGATTTGGTTGCTCAAGGTTTGATGAATAAGGAAATTGCCCGCCGCTTGGAAACTAGCGTGCGTAATGTGGAAAAGTACGTCAGCCGTTTGTTTAGCAAGACGGGTACTAACAGCCGTACTGAGTTGGTTCGCTTCGCTCTCGAACACGGCTTGACGAAATAGGAGTCCTCTAGACTTGGCTGGAGGCTCTGCCTCGCCGAGCTGCGTTACCAGGCTCTTCCTGGTAACGAGAATTATGCAAAAAATTAGAAATGTTAAGATATAAGTATTGACAGATATTCCGTGGCTGTGGTACGTCACATCAGCTTGCTGGTGGCAGCGCGGGAGTGCGAAAACGGGTGTGCGAAAACGGGTGTGCGATTCCCTACGGGATAGCTACGCACGCGCGGACTTCTCACCCACTTTGCTTCGAGTCTGAGATGAACACTCGCAAACACCGGGGAATTACTTCTTAACGGGAAAACCTGACTGTTTAAGAGTTTTCACGTAGTAAATAGAAAGGCAAACACTTGACCGGATATGCTCCGTTAAACAAACTTGCCACAAACAGTTACAGATCAGGTTATATCCTGTGGAAAAACAAGCCACTATTAATTAATGACTCTGCTCAAAAACGGATACTTGCGAAGTGCCGGAGTGTTAAGCAGCGCACAATTTTAGACCCTAGTTAAAGCTCTCAGATTCTTCTGTGGAGTCAATCTAAAATCTAAAATCTAAAATCGACTGAAAGCGCTCTAAAGTAGGCGCAGATGTTGAATGTATAGCAGCACCAAAAGTTAGTTTATACCAGGAGGATACCATGAGGAAAATCACGGCGCGACAAACGATAAGTGCCATAGTAGCACTGCCGCTCGTACTAATAGCCAATACAACTCAAGCTTTAGCGACTGATACCGATCAGAAAATAGAGCCAATTAAGAAAGTTTCGGATTTTGGCGATGAGCTAGATTTTGATATTGGGCCACCAACAACAATTAGCATTGAAGAAAGCGAGGATTGGGATGAACCTGATTTTACAGCTACTTTAGATATGGAGATTAATAAATTTATGACAAAAAATCTTCAAGCTGTAATTGATGAGCCGCCCCCGGTAGTTTATCTCAGTGCGGCGAGGGGTCAGTCAACCAGGGAATGCCGGATTTCCGGGATATGCGAATAACTGAATCGGATTGGTGCGATTTTGGCGATGGCTGGGACTCCTGCAAACAAAGACTCATTTGCTGGGTAGAATTGGAGCAATTATCAAGATTTCAGTAAACTCCGGTTGATTTTGCTGGGAATATGCGAATAACAGAGTATGTATTTATTTGGGTATGCTTTAATTGCGATCGGCTAACATAATAAGTATGCAGGCTGAAATAAACTTAACTATTTTATGGTTCCCAGTGATGGGAAATCGCCCAAAATGGCAGAAATAAAATTAATCATGTGATTCTTCGCTCTGATTGGCAAACGTAAAAACGGGTAAAAGTAAACTTAGAGCAACCGCCAAAATGGTTAGGACGTTCTTAATTGCACTTTCCCCTGCCGTCGATTCCTTCCATCCGTTACATCCGTTACATCCGTTAAATAATCCGTTGCCGAACTGCCATCCGTTACATCCGTTACATCCGTTAAATAATCCGTTGCCGAACTGCCATCCGTTACATCCGTTAAATAATCCGTTGCCGAACTTCCTTTTTTCGGCAGTTGACAGCACCTATCCTGAGAATATTTTTCAAATATTAATTATGCTTAATTCGCACTGCCAGCAAGACACCGCAGCACAGCAAAACAAAAGTTCGCTGCAAACTCTCTCCCGGACTCTGAGAATGTCTCAGGGGCAATTTTCCCTGATTTTGGTGCGGTGCAATTACAGTGCGATGAGAGAGGAAATTGTAAGGCAATTGCGGGAGGAGTCTGAGATCGAGATTCGAGAAATTGTCCTCCCGCCCTCTGTTAAAACTCTTTACACGACGATAGAAACCAAAATTTCCTGCAGCCATCCGGCAGCTTTAATGGTGTTGGGATTGGAATCGGTAAGTGCGATTGATCGACTCCTGACTTCTACCAACTACGTGAGGGAAGAATTTCGGAATAATTTTTCCTTCCCGGTGGTGCTGTGGGTGACAGACAAAATCTTAAAAAAACTGATTCGGTTAGTAACAGATATCGAAACTTGGACGACAAGTGTTGAATTTGTGATTGGCCCCGACGACTTGGTGGAGTTCCTGGGCAAAAGTGCCGATCGCATTTTTTCCAACATTTTAGAAAGTGGCAATTGGCGTTTAACTAATTCTGCCATTCTCGGAGCCAATTCTTTGACTGAACTAGAGTCTGCCAGCCAAGACTTGCAAACTTGCAACATCAGGTTAGAACCAGCTATTGAAGCAAGTTTGCAATTTATTCGCGGTAGGCACGAATATGCTTGTCACCGCATCCCGGCGGCTATTGAATTGTATCAAAAAAGTCTCAGTTTTTGGAAGTATCAAGTAGCATTTGTTGGGGGACAAAAAACCGAATTTAGCGATTTGTTATTTACCGTTCACCCAGCACCGGTGTTAGAGGGAATTCTGCTATTCCACATCGGTCTTTGCTACCGCTTCCAAGCAGAACAACATCGCAGCGGCAACCGTCCTTACTGGACGGAAGCTAAGAATTATTTTCAGGAATGTATTGATGTTTTAGAACGCGCGGGGCGGCCGGATGCCGTTGGTATATTCATCAATCAACTTGGCGAAGTATTGCAGCATTTAGAAGATTGGGATGCACTCTGGAATTTAGCTATCAAAGCTCGGAGGTTACATGAAAATATGGAAAATTCAGCAGTTAATTTGGCTCAAGATTACGGCTTTTTGGCTAGAGTAGCCTTAGAGCAAAAGAACTGGCAAGGGGCGAAAGAGTGGGCTTTAATCGCTCTAGACGTTCTCAACTCAAATTTAGAAGCGACGGGACAGGGAACCCATGTAAAGTCGCAGCATCTAGGCTTGTATCTGTTGATTTTAGCAGAGGCCCAGAGTCAGTTAGGTGAGGTACAAGAGGCGATCGCGCATTTAGAGCTTGCTCGCTCGGAAACCGAACCTTGCTACAACCCGCAACTGTATTTGCGGGTTTTAGAAATGCTGCGATCGCTCTATTTTCAGCGGGGAGAATATCTCCAAGCATTTCAAATTAAACAAGATTATCGAGCGGTGGAACACACGTATCGGTTCCGAGCTTTTATTGGAGCCGGAAAATTGCAGCCGCACAGAGAAGCGGTTAATTCCGTCGCCGAAACTCTTGCAGGCGCTGCTACTATTGCTGACGAAATTACAGCTTCCGGCAGAGAGCAAGACCTCAACCGCTTGATATATAGGATGAACAATACCCCCGACAAACTGACAGTAATTTACGGTCAGTCTGGAGTTGGCAAAAGTTCAATAGTCACGGGAGGATTAGTACCAGCTCTCAAACAAAAAAAAATAGAAATGCGGACTGTTTTGCCCGTAGTGCTGCAAGTTTACAACAACTGGCCGCGGGAATTGACCAGACAGTTATCTGCTGGGAAAGCTGAAATATTCGATCCGGAAAATTCCGAAGCCTTACCAGAAACTGATCCGGTAGATTTGACCGTAGAAGCAGGTGCAGTCAAGGGAAATCTTATTTCGGGATTTCAGGGTGGCTCGACTGGGAATAATGAGGATCAAAGGGAGCAGTCACAGCCAATAGAATTAATCATACAACAACAGGCGATCGAATACGAAAATATTCTCAACGAGCTGCAAATAAATTCAGAACATTTAGTGACTGTTCTGATATTTGACCAATTTGAAGAATTTTTTTTCGTGTGGAAAGAGCCAGCGGAAAGACAAATATTTTTTGATTTTTTGCGGGAATGCTTGAAAATAAAATATTTAAAAGTCGTCCTGTGTTTGCGGGAAGATTACCTGCACTATTTGCTGGAATTTTCCCGACCAAAAAACCAGACAGGATTCGTTAACAATGATATTTTGGAGGACATTCTCAGCAAAAACATTCTGTTTTATTTGGGAAACTTTTCGCTGGTCGATGCGCGATCGGTAATTCGCACTTTAACTGAGCGAGCGCAGTTTTACTTAGAACCGGAGCTGATCGAAGAATTAGTCCAAGATTTAGCTGGAGAATTAGGAGAAGTCCGCCCGATCGAACTACAACTTGTCGGGGCTCAACTGCAACAAGAGAACATTAGAACTTTAACTCAATATCAGGAACTTGGCAACAATCCGCAACAAAAATTAGTCGAAAGGTTTCTCGAAGAAGTCATAAAAGATTGCGGTCCAGAGAATGAAGTAGCTGCACGCAGAGTATTGTATTTGCTCACAGATGAAGAGCAAATACGGCCCCTAAAAACCCGCGCCGAATTAGCTTCAAATCTAGCGACATTTGCTGAAGCTGATAAACTAGATTTAGTCTTAGAACTTTTAGTAAACTCTGGTTTAGTTTTTCGATGGATGGAACTGCCTGCTGAGCTTTATCAGCTCGTTCACGATTATTTAGTTAGCTTCATTCGCCAGCAGCAAGAATTAGATAAAAAGGCAGAAGTTGAGGAACTGCGAAAGCAAAACCAAATTAACCGAGATGAAATTGAACAAATTCGCAAAGACAGAGAGCAAGATGCTTTGCTGTCGGAAGCTAGAGAGAAACAGCACGAAGCGGAAGCTCAACTTTACCAATCTCGGAGATGGCAATTGCGGGCGGCGGTTCTAGGAGTGCTTGTACTCGCAGGTGTTTCGGGGATGGCATTCGAGCAAGCAAAATTAGCAGAAAGCGCACGGCAAGAAGCAGAAAACAGTCGGACTGATGCCCTAAATTCGGCGTCGGAAGCTTTGGTGCTTTCTAATGAAAAAAATCAATTAGGAGTGTTGGGAAATAGTATCAAAATTGGTCGTGATTCTCTGAAAAGTACAGCGCTGCCTGTGGAGACTAAAACTCAAATTGCAGAAAGACTCAGACAAGCAGTTTCCGGGGTGCAAGAACGCAACCGTTTCGAGCAGCACAGCAAGTTTGTTTTGGATGTGAGTGTCAGTCCCGACGGCAATTCAGTTGCTTCGGCAAGTGCTGACAAAACTGTTAAATTGTGGAGCAAAGAAGGTAAGTTATTAAAAACTTTCAATCACCCAGATAGCGTGACGAGTGTTAGTTTTAGTCCCGATGGGAAAACGATCGCGACTGGTTGTGCAGATCGCACAATTAGAATTTGGCAAGTAAATAACGACAAAAGTGCGATCGCCATTTTATCCAGCCACCGCGATATCGTCACCAGCGTCAGTTTCAGTCCCGACGGCAAAACCCTAGCTTCCGCCAGTCACGACAACACCGTCAAAATCTGGAACCTTGCGAACAAAAAATTGCTGCAAACCTTAACCGGACACAAAGACTGGGTGCTCGGTGTCAGTTTCAGCCCCGACGGCCAAACAATAGCCTCAGCAAGTGTTGACAAAACTGTCAAACTTTGGAACAGAGAAACTAAAACCCAGAAATTTAAAATTAATCCCAAAACATTAACCAAACATTCTGACATTGTGTACAGCATTAAGTTCAGTCCAAACAGCCGAGAACTCGTCTCAGCAAGTGCCGACACCACAGCCAAAATTTGGAACCGAAACGGTGAGGAAATCAGAACTCTCAAAGGACATAACGATGAAGTTGTCAGCGCGAGTTTCAGTCGCGACGGCAAAAAAATTGTCACCGGCAGTGCAGACGATACGGTGAAAGTTTGGAGTCGCAGCGGCACTTTGCTCAACACTTTTCGAGGACATCAAGACGATGTGAGGGCAGTGAATTTCAGCGGTGACGGCACTATTGCTTCCGCAAGTAAAGACAAAATAGTGAAAATTTGGAAACCGGACAGCACTCCGCTGAATAAGATTTTATCGGGACACGGAGACTGGGTTTACAAAGTCAGTTTTAGTGCTGACGGCAGAACAATTGCTTCTGCTAGCGGGGACAAAACAGTGAGACTTTGGCGCACTGACGGCAGTTTATTCAAAACCTTAGAAGATCACAAGGATTCTGTTACCTGGGTGAGCATTTCCCCTGATGATAAAACTGTTGCTTCGGCCAGCAATGACAAAACAGTGAAAGTCTGGAGTTTAGACGGCAAACTGTTAGATACTCTCAGCCACAGCGGCATTGTTAGAAGCGTGAGTTTTAGTCCCGACGGAAAGATAATTGCCGCCGCAAGTGCCGATCGCAAATTGTACCTCTGGCGCTGGAACGGTTCTAAAGCAACTTTGTTTGCAAAACTCGATCACAGCAATCCAGTAATTAGCGTTAGCTTCAGTCCCGACGGCAAAACTATTGCTACTGCTACCGCTGCTGAGGACAAGGCAAGCGCGAAGAAAAAGGGTTTTGAAATTACCGGAGAAAAGAGAGTTTACCTGTGGCAATTTAATGGTTCGTCGGCAAAAATTATGAAAACTCTAGACCACCAAGACAGTGTTAAAAATGTTAGTTTCAGTCCCGATGGCAAGACTATTGCTGCTGCTTGTGCTGACAAAAAAATTTACTTGTGGGGGTTTGATGGAAAGGCTGTTAATTTAACTGAAAAACTCGACCACAGCGATACTGTAGAAAGCGTGAGTTTTAGTCCCGACGGCAAATTGATTGCGGCGGCGAGTGGGGGAAATACTGTTAAGCTGTGGGATTTTGACGGCAAGAAGGCGCTGCTATCGAAGACTTTGGAATCGAGCGATCGCGTGTTGAGCGTTACTTTTAGTTCTGACAGCAAAACTCTGGCTTTTGCTAGCAGCGATAGGACTATAATTCTGTGGCCTTTGGAGAATTTTGAACTGAATAAAATCATTGCTCGGAGTTGCGAGTGGTTGGGAGATTATTTGCAGAATGACCCGAATGTTGCTGAGGGCGATCGGCTGCTGTGTCTGGGATTTGGCAAGCAGGCGTTAAATAAGAGGAAATAAATCCTTTAGTGAGGACTGCATTCCTCTGTCGGCGGATGAATAAAAACTTGCATTCGTGACGGCGAACATCGAGTTAAATTTAGATTAAAAAATCTATCTGTTGACTGGTGTTGTGGGCTGTAAATTTGCGGTAAAATTCCAGTAATAAATTTAACTCATTTGGCGGTTCGCCCGCCCCATCAATCCGCAATTCAAACAAAAGGTCAACCACATGGATGTCAACTCCCAAAATGTCCAACCAATCCCGCCATTCAACGAGACAAACGAGGAAACACCAGACATAGGTGGCGGTTTGCCCGTAATAGAATATTGGGCAGAACATACATTGTCCCCGGAAGGGCCGAAACTTTGGAAAACTTTGCTGCACAAAAGTGCTTGTTTGTCATGTTCTTGGGGCACTGGCGGGCAGAAAGGAGGTTTTACAAATGAAGAGGGTGAAAAACTTCAGCGCTGCATGAAAAGCGTCGAAGCAATCTCCGCTGAAATCAAGCCGGCTATCTCAACTCAATTTTTTGAAAAGAAGAGTATTGCAGAACTACAGCAATTAACTTCAATGGAAGCCGATAGGCTGGGAAGGCTGAGTTTTCCGATGATTTTGCGGGCTGGTTCATCTCATTACGATCGCATTTCTTGGGAAGAAGTTTATCAAATTGCCGAAGCTGCTTTTCGCAAAACCCCCGAAAGAGTCGCATCTTACAGTTCTGGTCGCTCTTCCAACGAAGCGGCTTTTCTGCTGCAATTGATGATGCGGGCGATGGGTTCCAATAACTTAGCAGATTGTTCCGATCTCTGCCACGCTCCCTCGACAACTGGCTTAAGCGAAATGTTTGCCACACGCACCTCGGTAGTGAGTCTAGAAAACTTGAAGGAAGCAGATTGCGTCGTGCTAGCGGGCAGCAATTCTTCCTACAACCATCCCCGCTTGATGAACGAGTTAATTAAAATTCGCGACAAAGGCGGTAAAATAATTGTAATCAATCCGGTGATGGAAATTGGGTTAGTCAAGTTTGGTTCTCCCGCATTTCCTGTCAAGTCGCTCATCCCCGGTTCCGATATTTCCTCCTTATACTTGCAACCAATTCCCGGCAGCGATACGGCGCTATTTGTCGGCATTCAAAAGGCTATAATCGAACAAGGTTTGCTGGAAGAAAGCTATTTGCAAGCTCATACAGAAGGCTGGGAAGCAGTAGTCCAGCACGCCCGCGAAACCTCTTGGGAAACTATTACTAAAACCTGCGGAGTTTCCCAAGCAGAAATTGAGGCAGCAGCCAAAATCCTGGGCACTTCAAAGCGAGTTGTATTCGGTTGGGCGATGGGAATTACCCAACACGGTAACGCTGTAGATAACGTTTTCAGCATCGCCAATACGGCATTGATGACGGGAAATGTCGGCAAAGAAGGGGCGGGATTAATGCCAGTCAGAGGACACTCAAATGTCCAAGGATTCGGCTCTATGGGCGTCACTGTCAAGCTGAAAAAAGAAATTCAACAAGCTTTAGAAAAGTTATTAAATCGTCCCCTCAGTCCTGTTAAGGGTTACGAAACTCGATCGCTCATTGAAGCAGCAGATGCAGGCAAAGTCGATACGCTGATCTGTCTGGGCGGCAACTTGTACGGGGCGAATCCAGATTCAACGCAGGCAAAACGCGCTTTAAGCAATGTTGAAACCGTTATCTACCTCGCAACCAAACCGAATTTAGGGCATTTTCACGGATTAGCCAAGCACAATACAATTGTGATTCCCGTGCTGAATCGCTTTGAAAACCCCCACAAAACAACGGTGGAATCGGGGAATAATTTTGTGCGTTTAAATGATGAGGGAGAAACTCATCTCCAGAATTCGGATTTGATTCCTGAAGTGCATTTTTTAACAGAATTAGCCAGCCGAATTCACGGTAATTTTCCCGTTGATTGGCGCCAACTTCAAGACACAAAATACGTTCGCCAATTGATTGCTAAAACTATTCCGGGCTATGAAAAAATAGCCACAATTGATGAAACAAAAGAGGAATTCACGATCGGCGGTCGCATTTTTACAGAACCTAAATTCCCTACAGAGTCTGGGAAAGCGAAGATGTTTGTCACGCCTTTACCTAAGCTGAAATTACCGGAAGCGAAAGAATTTGGAGTATCGGAGTCAACACAGGGTATTGTTGTGGCATTGATGACGGGACGCAGCTATTCTCAGCATAATACTGTCGTCTACAAAATTGATGACAAGTACCGGGGAATGCCGCACCGCAACTGCATTTTGATGAATCGCGCGGATGCAGAAAGCACTGGTTTTCAAGAACATCAGCGCGTGACGGTGCAGGGAAATGTGGGGAAAATGGAAAATGTCGAGGTGATTTACGGGGCGGTTCGTGAGGGTGCTGCTTTGATGTTTTATCCTGAAGTTAATGTGATTTTTCACCCGGAGATTGAAAAGCGATCGGGCACGCCTGCTTACAAGCGCGTACCTGCTTTTGTATACGCGGAAGTTCGGTAACGGATGTAACGGATGTAACGGATGTTATGATTAGCTCTGCCTTCGGTCTTCTATAACTCACATTTTCGATGATTTTTAAGAACAGGCAAGATGCCTGTTCCACAAGGAGTTAATTTTTTGTAGGGTGGGCATATTGCCTGCCCCTATGCAAGTCTTAATTAACTCTTAATTTGCAAAGTTCTACCGCGCCAAGTCCATCCCCAACCAGTTTCGGTTTTAATCGCAGAACCGATCGCCATCGCCGCCACTAACGCACCTCCCAAACCTCCTAACCACCAGTATTTCGTCGGACATTCAGAAATCTCGGCACCCAAGCGGCGCAAATTGTAATGCTGCCAAATTACGATTATTACTAAGAAGGAAGAAGGAAGAAGGAAGAAGGAAGAAGGAAGAGAGAAGACGGAAGAAGAAAGAGGGAAGACGGAAATTATTTGTTTCAGAATAATTAATAATCCTATCCACGGCATAGGATAAATAAAGAACATAATTGCAGCCATGTAAACCATCAAGCCCCAACTGCGGTTAGCGCCGAGATACAAATTCTTTGTCCAGCCTTCCCACAATGCGCTCCAAGACCGATACATCCGCACGGATGCCAAATTTGACCCGGAATAAAGTCCGAGCTTTAAACCCGCACGTTTGATGCGCCTAGCTAATTCCACATCTTCCACAATTTCGCCGGCAACTGCTTCGTGACCGCCAATTTTTTCGTAAGCCGATCGCCTAAATAGCATGAATGGGCCGCCGGCAAAAGCACTGTCTGTTTTCGAGGGATCGTTGACGGCGGTAAAGTCGTAGCAAACTGCTAGGTGATTGAACATTATCGGCTGTACTAACCACTCGGCCACACACTCACAAACCAGCGCTGGCATACAGGTGAACAAGTCTATTTTCTCGGTTTCGGCTGTGGCGATAGCGGTTTCGATCGCACCTGGTTTGAGTCGCACGTCGGCATCGATAAATAATAAGAAGTCTCCGGTTGCTATTTGAACAGCTTGGGCGCAGGCCCAGTTTTTGCCCGCCCAATATTGGTTGGTTGGTCGCGGCTGACCTGCTAATATTTTAAGCCGGGGGTCGTTGAGATGCTGTTGCAGGGTTTGCCCGATCGCTAACGTGTTGTCTGTCGATCGATCGTCTACAATTAAAACCTCTAGGTTGTCCACAGACAGCGGTGTACTCTCCAAAATGGCGATCGCGCAATCCCGAATATTCTCTGCCTCGTTGTATGCTGGTACGATTACCGAAACTTTAGGGAACTGCGCGGCGGACTCCGGTGACAGCTTAGCCAAACTTCTGTCGGTTCGAGGCGCATTTTCGACCGATCGGCGCAAATTCTTAGTGTAAGCTCTACTTACAATCAGAGAAAAAATTAGCAGGGTTAACAATATCAAAGCGAACTGACCTCAAAATTTCGGTACAGGATGTGTCTCCCTAAATATTAAAAAATATTAAAACAAAAAGCTAGTCGATCGCCCGAAAAGTTATTTTGACCGAAAGCATCCAGGATACAAGCCCCCGGATTCATCCGTGGGGTCAATGCTTCAATCTAAAATCTAAAATCTAAAATCTAAAATCGATTGACCAACTCTTTTGCTATAATTTGTGAGCATCTTTCGGCTCGCCCGCAGCGAGGGGCAAGACCCCTCACCCAGACAGCGACCGAAAAGCCGAGGATAGATATCAGTTTTCAGAGGATATTGCAATGGGCGAATTTTTTACAGTCGATGTGTTTGCGAACACGATAGCGGTACTCGGCGCTTTGGGTTTTTTCTTTTTGGGATATCAAGCTTTGCAGATGTTGAAAAAATAAAGTATGTCAGAACTGAGATGTTACACCATTGTCAAGAACGGGCAAGATGCCCGTTCCACAAAGAATGATTTTTCTTGTGGAACAGGCATCTTGCCTGTTCCTCAACAAGTAATTGAGAATGGTGCAATATCTCAGTCAGAAGTCAGAAGTCAGAAGTATGAAGGAAAGAGGTCTGAAGGAAAGAAGTCAGAGGGAAGAAGTCCGATGGAACTCGGAATAAGGAAAGAAAGAAGAAGGAAAGAAACAACTATTCCGAATACCCAATGCCCTGTTTTGCCAATGCCCAATGCCCTGTTTTGCCCCTGCCCAGGAAGACCTAATTCACCTGAAAAAGGCTATACAACTGACTCAACATTGCAACTGTTTCTTGCGAAAATCAACCAAAAAAAGGCTGCGTTATTATCATGGTGAGCCAACTTTTAGATGGACGCTATCAAATCATTGAAGTCATAGAAACAGGAGAATTTGGACAAACCTATCTGGCCAAAGATATTCGCCGTCCCGGAGAACCGCAGTGCTTTGTCAAGCACCTGCGTCCCGGTACTACCGAACCGAAATTAATTAATACTACGCGCCGTCTTTTTCAAAAAGAAGCAGAAGTTCTAGAAAAGCTCGGTCAACACGACCAAATTCCTCAGCTATTCGCTTATTTTGAAGAAAATGAAGAATTTTTCTTAGTTGAATCCTTTGTTGCCGGTCACTCGCTATCAACCGAGATTGTACCGGGCAAGCCTCTAACTGAAGAAAAAATGATTCCTTTGCTGAAGGAACTGTTAGAAATTTTAGTGTTTGTACACGGACAGGGAGTAATTCACCGAGATATTAAACCGGCTAATTTAATCCGCCGCTATTCAGATAATAAGTTAGTTTTGATTGACTTTGGCTCGGTGAAAGAAATTCACATCGCTCAAAGACAAGCGCCGGTAACTGTGCGGATTGGCACTCTGGAATATATGCCGATCGAACAATTTCAATACAACCCGCAACTCAACAGCGATATCTACGCTTTGGGAATGATTGGCATCCAAGCAATGACGGGTTTGCCGGCTTACGATTTGCCGAAATTGCGGGATTTGAAAAATTCTAATAAAGGCGAAATTGTTTGGCGGCATTTAGCCACGTGTTCCCAAGCGCTGGCTGATGTTTTGGATAATATGGTGCGCTACGATTTTCGGGAGAGGTACCAGTCGGCGGCGGAAGCTTTAGCCGATTTGAGGAAAATTGGCGATCGATCGCGGGCGCGGATTCCCAAGCTAACAATATATCGCGAAGAAGTCGATCGGCGCAGCAGCAGCCGGGGTGATATTACCGTCGTCGGTCGGAGAATATTAGATGAACTGCGCGTCAGTTTGGAATTGCTGCCAGAAGAAGCAGAGGCGATCGAAGATGAGGTATTGAACCCTTACCGGAAATACAGGGAAAAAGGCGAACGCTACGAACAATCACTGCAAGAAGCAATGCAGCAAGAATATCCATTTTCTCTGGAAACTCGCGACGAATTAAAACGCTTGCAGCAAGTTTTAGGGCTTACCGACGAAGATGCCGCGAAAATCGAAGAATTAGTCATTCCTAAATCTTTATTTGCTAAATTGTACAAGGCGATCTCCACAGTTTTGGAGGGACACCGCAACCCCAATGGGCCACCAGCCAGCAGTGCCCCTCAACTCGAATTGCAGGCAGGCCCGGCGCTATCCTCGCAGGTAAATCTGAACGGAAAAACCGATTTCTCGTTAGCGCAGCCCGCCCCTACGGGGGCTACGCCAACGGAGAGGATCGCCAGCCCAGCAGCACTTGTCCCCAAAGAAACTCGCAAATTCAACCCTTATCTCGCCGGGGCAACAATTGCGGCTATCTTAGCTGCGATCGGGGGAATTTACGGATATCTCAAGTGGCAAGAATGGCAGCAGCGAGCCCAGAAAGAATCCCAAGAGCTCAATCAAATTGAAGCTCTTTATAAAGGCAGTAATTATGAAGACTGCATCAGCCAAATACCAACAATTGCCAACACTTCCAGCAGCTATTCATCCGCTCAGGAGTTACAGGAACAGTGCCAAGCAGGTCTGCGGTGGAAGAACGCCAAAGTCAAAAATTTCGCTCAGCATTCAGATGCCGTTGGGTCTGTTGCTTTCAGTCCAGACGGTTTAATGTTAGCCAGCGGTTCTAAAGACAAAACCATCCAAATTTGGGATTTAGCTACAGGCAAGTCTATCCGCACTTTTCCAGGAGATTCCTCCACCATTTGGTCGGTTGCTTTTGACTCAAACGGTACGAAACTGGCGACGGGAACCGGTTTTTGGCGAGTCATGCTGTGGGATTTAAAAACAGGGCAAGTGATTCGCAGTCTCGACCACACTGCTTCTGTTTGGTCTGTCGCTCTCAGCCCCGACGGACAGCTTGTTGCTAGCGGCAGCGGAGACAAAACCACAAAGATTTCGGAGGCAGCAACTGGCCGTTTGATTCAGAGTTTTCCAGACCATACAGATTTTGTTTATTCTGTGGCTTTCACTCCAGATGGAAAAAGTTTGGTTAGCGCTTCTAAGGATAAAAAAATTACAGTTGTGGATGTCGCAACAGGGGCGTTGCTCAAAACTATTGAGGGACACGGCGACCCCGTGAGGTCGATTGCTGTTAGCCCAGACGGCAAGACCATTGTTAGCGGTTCCTACGATGAAAGTATTAAAATCTGGAATATCGAAACAGGAGATTTAATTCGCTCTATCAAGGGACATTCTGACGATATTGTCTCGGTTGCTATCAGCCCGGATGGGAATTTTATTGCGAGCGGGAGCAAGGATAAAACTATTAAAGTTTGGGATTTTGCTACCGGAGAATTGCTGAATACTTTGACGGGACATTCCGATGAGGTTTATGTGGTGACTTTTAGTCCTGATGGCAAAACTATTGCTAGCGGTTCTAAAGACAATACTATTAAGTTGTGGTTGAGGTAATCAGAAGGAAGAAGGAAGTTCGGCAACGGATTATGTAACGGATGTAACGGATGTAACGGATGTAAAGGATAGAAGGAAGAAGGAAGAAGGAAAAATAGTCCTTGACGCACAGACTATACTTGTAGGGTGGGCAGTGTACACCTTACTACTACAGATAGTGTAACAATTGAAAAGTTGTGTCTACGAGGGAAGAAGTCAGTCAACAGTCAACAGTCAACAGTATCCATTAGTCATTAGTCATTTAATTGCTGTAATTCAACTCGTTTTTTAAGGTTTTGGGAAAGTGCCAATAAGGCGTTTCTAATTCGTCCTCAGTTGGATAATTTTCAGGGGATTCCTCTCGAATTTGAAAAAAGTGGTAGAGGTTAGCCACAGTTAAATCGGATATTTCTTGCCAATTCGAGGCAGCTAAAGCTTGATAGCCAGTAGCGATCGCCTGCTGGCTGATATAAAATTCGTATCCCCGGCGGATTTCCGGGGACACAGCGAAGGTTAGCTGGTCGCGCAAGGATAGAAAGTGAGACTTTTGCTTTAAAGTTTCATAAAGGGAAGGTTCCGCAGCTAATACCGCGAATGTAGTGTACACGCTGCTTTTTAAACTATCGGCGGTGAGTTTATCTAAACTAGCTAACTGGTGCTGCTCTTTTGGAGACAAAGTTTCCATCCAATCAACCTCATTTTGCCAAAATTCTATTACACTTAAATCATGACCGAGAATCCTAGTAACTTCAGGAAATAAAAAATCTAGTTCTGGTTCGGATTGACATCCTTTAACAACAGTTAGAAGATTTTGACAAATTTTTGATTGGAGTTCCCGCAGGCGATCGCTCACCATATCGTAGGCCCGCTGCAAGTGAAACGTGACGCCGATCGCCTGCTCGATCGCCCAAACACATTCCATGTGCCTGAGTTGTCCGGCAGAACACACCCCCTCCAACAAACTGGGATTGTCATAAATTTTTAAAGCCTCAAACAGCATATCCCTCCCGCTATTAATTTCGGAATTCCGAAGTTTAATATCTGGCACTGTCAGGGCTGACTGACAGCGTTTAATAGCTTTAGAAAAAATCTCATAACCGTTAACCAGTTTCTGGCGGTGCATTTCAAAACTAGAGTCGTGAGCCACCTTAAAAATCTGCTGGATCACCTCTACTCCCCTATCTTTGAGGATGTGTCTGAGATCGATAAATCCGTCTTTAATTTTTAGCTTCTGGTGCTTTGCCTCTTCTCGGATTTTTAATACTTGGTTGAGGTTTACTGCTGACAAAACTGTGCTCGATACAGTGCCAATACCAATGACAGCAGCAGTTGCTTGGATCACTGCCAAATTAATTTTCAGAGAGTTAAGCATTCTGTATATTTTTTGAAACCCCTGATGAGTTTGAGCCACCTGCAACGGCGCCACAGTCACGTATACGGGAGCTACCAGCGGCTGTATGGGGCCACCTCCGGCTAACTGTGCGAGCAATCCTATAACTCCGCGCGAGGATAGAGTTTCACTTCTTGATTGATAAAAAATTTTTGCAAGCTCCACAAACTCCCCTGTCACCGGATCTCTAGCTGCCGGGAGCAATTTTCCTGTTTTGGTAGCAGGCTGTACAAGGTTGCCACTATTGAGTCGCGCCTGAGTTGCAGGAGTGAATATATAATCCATGTGGTGACTCAGTTTCCATTCAAAAACGCAGATGTTCTGTATTGTATGCTGTTTATGGAAACGAGGCATGAAAGGAAATGAATGAGTATCTCAAGGCATTCCAGGCTATTACCCAGTTTAGCGATCGATTGTTGGCAGACGAATATCAATCCGTGGAGATTAAACAGTCAGCTACCCAACTCAGTTTAGATGTGGAACCTTGTATTGACGAAATTAAGCAATCTGCCATCAGACTCAAGGGGTTACTTCAGGTATGTTTCAAAGATGTATCTCATGCTGAGGATGTCTGGAATAGCAAGCCGAGAATTGCTGGATCATCTCCTGTTGATGTCTGGGAGCAAATTGGCGAACTAAGCGGATGCGATGTGAGAATTCGCAGTTTAGGAAAGCAGGGCAAATATGATGCTGTTGTTAAAGTTCGCAAATCTTGGAGCGACAAGGCGACTAAGTTAAAAAATCAGTGGTTTTTGTGGGATAAAAACGCTCAAGTCTTTCAAAGAGATACTATTGGTTTTTTTGAAAAAGATAATTTGCACAAAGAGTTGCGGAATGAAGTTGATGCCCAAGCCGAGCGAGTGATTTTAATTATGGAGAATGAACTAACTTTAATTTTTCAAGAATTACAATCTATAGATATAGAAAAATTTGAAATTTGTATTGAATGCTTCGACCTAAAGAGTCAGTCGAAATTTAGAGAGCGACTACAATCAATAGGCGGGGAGATTGTATCGAAGTTTACGGAGCCACTGAAATATTTGCCTGATTCTTATATTAAAACTTTTAAAGAAACACTGAAAGAACCTGTAGAGAATTTGGTTCACAAAAGCAAGATGGGAATCAGTTTGGTCGATTTTGAAGAGTCCTGTAAAGTGATTGGGTTAATCCTGGATAATGTGATTATAGCAATTTTTGAGGAGCGCATGAAACTGGCAATTCAAACAGTTGAAAAAGCGATTAAATTCTACAATAATTTTTTAGAGAAGCAGGCGCGGTATCAGAAAGAGACGCCGGAACAGCGATCTGCGGAAAAAATTTGGATCGAATGCCAGCGGCAGCAACTCAGGGAAGTTCAGCAGTATATTGATGCAGTCATTAGTCATTAGTCATTAGTCATTAGTCATTAGTCATTAGTCATTAGTCATTAGTTATTGGTCACTGGTTATTGGTTATTGGTTAGTAGTTATTGGTTATTGGTTATGGGTTATTAGAACGAACAACTAACAATTAACAAATAACCACTGACCACTAAAAACAGTCAACAGTCAACAGTCAACTGTCAACTGTCAACAGATTATTGATATTGACCGCTGATTTCGTAAACGATCGCGCCCAAAGACGCTAAGCTAGCTAAAATTAGCATTCCGGCCGGCATGAATTTTTGAGTTTTAACAAGGCGCACAATAAAGACTATTACTAAAACAGCGGAGATGGCTGCTGCTAATGTTAAACCCCAACTTTGTCCCATAAGCTGGGCGGTGCCGGCAAAAATTAGCAGGGAACCGCTAATCAGGCCGGAAATGAGTGAGGCTTGGCTTTTGGCCTTGATATAACCCATGATGCCGCCAACCAGTGTTAAAATGCCGTAGCCGATCGCGGCTGTTGTACCTAAATTCATTTTTAATCCTCCCGATTTCACTGTTTGCATCTAAATTTATACAGCGCAGCCTGCAATTAGTGTCACGAATTGTTAGAAAATTTATTAAAGCCAGTCAGGATATGTAACTGTTATACAATTGCCATTATGTCAGCCCTAACTTCTGGTGCGATCGCCCAAATCCGTTACCTCCAGCGCCAAGCAGCATCCCTGCTGCTGTATCAATCAGTTCTCAAAAGCCCCGCAGGTCAAGCTTTTCTCGATTTGCTGCAAGCCCTTCATCACAGCGAAGTCAGCGGTTTAGAATGTCAGGTAGCTTACGGGAACTGGTTCAAACTTCAGGCTGCTAAAAATTTAAGCTGGAAAGATTCTCTGATTTCCGAAATTCTCAAAAACGAAAACCCCTTTTCTCGCCGAGCTCAGCAAACAGATTTTGCAAGTTTGCCCCCCGCTTTGGTGGAAGCCGCCCGACATGATTTAGAAGTGCTGCAAAATATTTACGAATGCAGCAGCGAACAGTTGAGCAAGTGGGTGCGCGTAGCGGGTCAACTTGACGCAGTTCCTCCGATTTGGCATTCAGAAACTGTAGCAGAACCGGGAGATTTGCCGCTGCACGGAAAACTGGAAAAATGGTCGAGCGCGGTGGAATCTTTGGCAGTTTATTACCGACAGTTTGGCACAGGTTTGTTTGCTGAATATCGCGCTTTTAGGTGGCGGGGAGGGCAGTTGGCGAGTATTTCGCATCCCGATGGTATAACTTTAAAAGAGTTGGTTTGCTGCGATTGGCAGCGGGATGCTCTGGTGAAAAATACGGAGTTTTTGTTGGCCGGTTATCCGGCTTTGCACGTCTTGCTGTACGGCAGCCGCGGTTCGGGCAAGTCTTCTTTGGTGAAGTCGCTATTAAATGAATTTGGCTCTCGCAATCTGCGCTTGATTGAAGTATCTAAATCGGATTTGCAAGATTTGCCGCTAATTGTCGAGCAGTTGCGAGGAGTTCCTCAAAAGTTTATTATTTTTGTGGACGACCTTTCCTTTGAGGAAGATGACGATGCTTTTAAAGCTCTGAAAGTTGTCTTAGAGGGGAATGTCACTGCTCGCTCTCAAAATGTGGTAGTTTACGCCACATCTAACCGCAGGCATTTAATTCGAGAGTTTTTTGACGACAGAC
Organism: Microcoleus sp. D3_18_C4; assembly: GCF_036702355.1. NCBI lineage: Bacteria > Bacillati > Cyanobacteriota > Cyanophyceae > Oscillatoriales > Microcoleaceae > Microcoleus > Microcoleus sp. D3_18_C4. The sequence goes on along the minus strand of NZ_JAUBTF010000025.1, from coordinate 21,646 downwards.
CTCGCCCCCGCGATGGAGACGAAGTTCACGCTTGGGATACTGTGCAGGAAAAACTTTCATTTAGCGATCGATTTGGCTTGACTTTAACTTTTGAACCGGCCGATCAAAACACTTATTTAACAATTGTCCGACATCTCGCAGAACTTGCTGGAATCAAACTCGCTCCCGATGATTTGGAACACCGCGCTAAAGAATGGGCAACTCGTCGCAATGGGCGATCGGGCAGGACTGCGCGGCAGTTTGTTGATTTCCTGAAAGCAGAGTTAGCCCTTTTTGACAAATAGATGGTCTGCGTTAGGAGGGCGGGTTTCACTTTCCATATGGAAAGGCAATTCAGGATAGGAATTAACCCGCCATTGCGTCGATCGGGCAGGACTGCGTGGCAGTTTGTTGATTTCCTGAAAGCAGATTTAGCCCTTTTTCACAAGTAGATAGTCTGCGCTGAGAGGGCGGGTTTCACTTTCCATATGGAAAGGCAATTCAGGATAGGAATTAACCCGCCCTTACAGCACCCAAGGGCGAAATAAAAATTCTTAATTTTTTCATAATTTTATTGATAACAACTAACTAACAAAATTTGATATAATTATCAAAATCTCCCAAGAAACCTCCAGAGCCAGAACCCATCCTGACTCCATAAATCGACCACTAAATAATGAGGAAAATATCATGGGTTTATTTGATAAAGTAGCGCAGACTCGTCAAGAAACGGACGTAACGTTAGGGCCGGCCGAAGCATTTGCGGCGATCGCGCTAATTGCCGTAGCAGCCGACGGTTACATCAATGACAGCGAAAGTAAAGCGATTAGCATGACGCTATCTCGGATGCAACTGTTCCGCAGCTATCCCGATGACGTAATGAGAAAAATGCTCGAGCGCCTGCTGATGATTCTGCAACGGCAAGGAGTTGAGGTACTGTTTAATGCAGCTTTGGCAACCCTTCCCGACGAACTTAAAGAAACCGTTTTTGCTGTGACAACTGATATCGCTTTAGCAGATGGCGAGGTTTCAGAAGAAGAAGAACAACTTTTGAACGATCTTTACAGTGCATTGGGGCTTTCCGAAGATATTGCCCTCAAGATTATAGACGTGATGTTGATTAAGAACAAAGGTTAATAAATCAGGGGGAGGAGTGAGGAGGGCGAATTTTACAATATAAAAAATTAGCGCCTACTTACTTAGCTGACAAATTCTCCAAAAGTGCGGGTTGAGGGATATGATGGTTGGTAAAATTGCGAGCCCAATTGCGATCGCCCGCTACTACCTCAAATGCCTTTCACTTACACCCGCACTGTTCACTTTCAAGATACCGATGCTGCTGGAGTCGTTTACTTTGCTAACGTTTTGGCGATGTGCCACGAAGCTTACGAGGCATCTCTAGCAGCATCGGGAATCAATCTCAAAGCATTTTTCAGCAATTCCGAGGTTGCCTTTCCCATAATTCATGCTAGTGTAGATTTTTATCGCCCAATGTTTGCGGGCGATCGGCTGATAATTCAATTGACGCCCAAACAACTTACTGGCGATGAATTTGAAATTGCCTATCAAGTATTTTCTGAGGAAGTTGCAGGAAGAAGCGCTGCTAAAGCTCTGACTAAGCACGTCTGCATCGATGCACTTAGCCGAACTAGAAAACAGGTATCTGAAGACTTGATGCAGTGGATGAGGAAATTTGAGATTGAGATTTCCGATTAGTTCTATCTTTAAATAATAGCAGGGAATGACTGTAAAATTTCTGTTTGGTTGATAATTATTTCTGAATTGTTGATATTATGTCAAATCGCAATTATGCCATTGTGGGCACGGGAGCTTTAGGCGGATTCTACGGTGCTAGACTGCAACAAGCAGGTTTAGAAGTCAATTTTTTGCTACGCAGCGATTACGATTACGTCAAAAAACACGGTTTGATTGTCGAGTCTCCCGAAGGCGACTTCACCCTCCCCCACGTCCGCGCCTACCACGACGCGCACAAAATGCCTCAGTGCGACGTAGTAATTCTAGCGCTGAAAACAACTCAAAATCACTTGTTGCCCAAAATTTTGCCTCCTTTATTAAAGGATAACGGCGCGGTTTTAGTATTGCAAAACGGATTGAATACAGAACCGGAAGTAGCTAAAATTGTCGGTGCAGAACGAGTGGTTGGCGGGCTGTGTTTTCTCTGTTCTTATAAAGTTGGGCCAGGTCATATCTGCCACCTAGATTACGGCACTATCACGCTGGGAGAATATTCCCAAGAGTACAAAGCAATCGGTATTACTAATAGATTGCACCAAATTGCTGCGGACTTTAAACGTGCTCATATTCCCATAAAAATGAGCGATGATTTGCTATTGTCAAGGTGGAAAAAGCTGGTTTGGAATATTCCTTATAACGGGCTGTCTGTAGTTTTGGATGCGAGAACTGACGAACTGATGGCGAATCCTGATACTCTGATTTTAGTGGAGGAAATCATGGGGGAAGTGGTAGCGGGAGCCAAAAGTTGCGATCGCATTATTCCCGATGATTTTATCCCACAAATGCTTGAATACACTCAGAAAATGAAGCCTTACCGCACCAGCATGAAAATCGATTATGATGAATCGCGGCCCCTGGAAGTTGAGGCAATTTTTGGTAATCCGATACGGGTGGCGCAGCAAGCAGGTGTTAAGTTGCCCCAAATAGAGGTACTTTACCGAATGTTGAAGTTTGTGGATTTTCAAAGACAAGAAGCAGAGAGGACGAGAAGGCTGTTAGGTTTGTCGTAATTAGTCAGTTGACTGTTGAATGTTGACTGTTGACTGTTGTCAGGAGTCGGAAATAAGCATGATAAATTCTGCCTTCTGTATAGATTGCGCCTAATAATTATTGATCTTTGAGCGCAATTTCTTGCAATTGTTCTCGATTGACTTTGCCTTGAGAATTGCGGGGCAATTGTTCGACGATTACCCAATATTTCGGCCGCTTAAACTTGCTCAACTTATCTTCTATTGCCGCTTGCAGATTTTTGATAGTAACTTCGGAATTAGCGGGAACGTAGATAGCCGTAACGACTTGACCCCAATCTTTGTCTGGCAAGCCAATTACAGCAACATCCGCAACTAAATTAGTCGATCGCACAACCGCTTCAACTTCCGCCGGAAATACATTTTCTCCGCCTGTGATAATTTTATCGCTGCTGCGTCCGACGATATTTAAGTAGTTATTTTTATCAAAAAATCCTACGTCGTCTAATTGGAAATATTCGCGATCTCCAAATTTTTCAGGATAATAACCCAACGCCAAAGATTGAGCATTAACCACAATATTTCCAATTTTATTATCGCACAAAATCTTGCCTTTTGCACTGCGAATAGTTATTTGAGCGTGCGGTAAAGTTTGACCGGAACTGTTATTACCCGCGAGAAAATCTTCGGGTTTTAGTGTAGCAATTTGCGAGGCTGTTTCGGTCATGCCGTAACTAGGCGCTAATTTGATTTGATAGTTTCTAGCTGTTTCTAAAAGTTCCGGCCAAGCGGGAGCACCGCCCAAAAGTACAGCACGAAACCGTCCCAGCCAATTAGCTGTATCTGGGTTTTGCAGCAGCCTTTGCAGTTGAGTGGGAACTAAAGAAATGAAAAATTCTTCGGGTTCGATATCGCTTTTTTTACCATTTTCTAATTCTTTAAATGGCTGAATAGCCAGTTGTCCTCCGGTAGTAAAGGAACGCATGAATTGCATTAAACCGCTGACGTGGTATAATGACAAAACGCAAAATGAATTGATTTTGTCAACTTGAAAGTATTGTTGAAAACCTTGTACGGATGCTGTTAGCGTTTCCCAAGTGTGGATGGCAAAACGAATTTTTCCTGAAGAACCGCCGGTGGGAATCATGATCGTATCAAAACCGCTTTTTGTCGGCGAATGGAATTCGCGGCTATACAAACGAAGTGCGCCTTCACGGACTGGGATATGGGGATTGTTGGGAAGCGGGTATTGTCCTAAAAATATGTCTGGTTGAACTAAATCAAAGACTTGTTGCCATTCTTGTTTTACCCAGTTGGGATTGCACAGAAAAATCTGGGATTGGGCCGCGCGGGCGGCGGTGAAACTGGCAAGAAATTGCACGGGATCTGGTTCTGCGAGGCAAATTTTTTGGGGTGTTTTTTGTGCGCGATTTTGGGTTATTTCTTGAAATAGCCGATCGACAATTCGGGCAAATTCGCGACTGTCACAACCGATAAGCCAATTATCGGGCAAGCCAGACGCGATATCCAGGATATTTACTGTGAGATTTGTTGCCATAGATGCTTTCACCAAGTTTCTCGATTCAAAACAATTACCTAACCGCTTGATTTAGTCGTGGGAGTAATCTAAAATCTAAAATCTAAAATCTAAAATCTAAAATCTAAAATCTAAAATCTAAAATCGAATGATTGTCATCGAACCAGCAATCGGTGCCGAAGCCGAGTGCTCTCTTATTTAAAGACAATTGTGTTGCTAAATTCAATGCTGCTTGTCTGCCGATTTCGGTTTCAAATACTGATGAGAAAACAGCGTCTATATTGTGAGTTTGACAAAATTTTCGCAGTTGGGATGGGGAACCAGCAATCGCCGGTTTAATGACGAAAATGCCCCGCCAGCCTTGGCTGTAGCACTCTTGGATGCGATCGAGGTTGGCTGCAGATTCATCAAGGGCGATCGGAGTTGCATAAATAGCATTCAATTCTACCATTTGCTGAAACTGGGTTACGGGCAGCGGCTGTTCCAAAAATTCAATGTCTGCGGAAAAGCCGGGAGTTGCTTTTACCTTGTCGCAAGCTTGCAGCCATGTTTTAGCCTGCCAGTAACTCAGTCCCCCGTTGGCATCTAACCGCAAAAAGGCTGATTCTCGATCGCACAAATTGTGCATTGCTTGGATTAGCTGCTGAAAAATCTTTAATTCTTGTTCAATTGCAGCAACACCAATTTTCCATTTAAACGTCCGATATCCCTCTAGCCAAAGCAGTTGCAAAGCCTGCAAAGCTGTTTCACCTGCTGGCAATAAACCGCTGTACAGACTCAGCCTCTTCTCCTCCTCGTGGCAAAGGTGGCTTAAATTTTTGCTTTTCTCTCCCCCTTGGCAAGGGGGGGCTGGGGGGGGTAAATTTTGCTCGTTTGATAGTGCTGACTCAAAGCCAAATTGACAAGCCGGCAATTCAGCGGAAATAGCAAAAATCATCTCTGATGAAATATTACCTGGCAACTGCTGACAAAAATCTAAAGCTTGCTCAAAACTTTCGGAACCAAACCAACTCAAAGGGGCAATTTCTCCCCAACCAATTTGATTATTTTCGCCCACAAGTCGCAGGATAATTCCTGATCGAATATCCCAGATGCCGTGACTTGTTTGCAAGGGACGCTTAAATTTTCGCTGATAAGTGCGAAACTCGAATTGATGAAACATTAGTTTTTTAGTTAATCATAAAATTGTCTCACAACTGTGACAAACTTATCAATATTTTCAAAATGGATATTGTGATCAGCTTTTGGTACAATTTCTAGACGGGCGGCAGGACACAAGCTGGCAATTTCGGTATTTATAGTTGTAAATTTATCATCATATTCTCCCGCTAGCAAGAGGATGGGGATTTGATTTTGTGCGAGTTTTTCCCAGAGAGATGGCTGGTTGCCAGTTCCCATGTTGCGGAGTGATTTGGCTAACTCTAAGGGATTGTTTGCTAAGCGGGTTTTTATGAGTTTGTCGAAGTTGGAAGAGTTTTTTAAAGATTTGAATAAAGGGCGATCGTACCAGTTTAATAAAAAATCTTTAATGTTGCTATTTTCCAGATTTTGTGCTATCTGTGAATCGGCTTCCAGGCGGTGCGATCGCTCTTTTTCTGTCTTCAATCCCGGAGAAGCTGACTCTAACACTACTTTCTCGAATCTTTCAGGAAAATGTAAGGTCATGTACAGTGCCAATCGCCCGCCCATTGAATAGCCCAACAACAAACATTTGTCTATTTGTAAATCATCTAATAACTCGATTAATGCTTGGGCAGTATTTGACATAGTGTAGCAACTTTCGTCGCCGTTGACTTGAGTTTTTCCGTGACCGGGAAGGTCAACTGCTAAGCAGCAATAACTGTTAGAAAGTAAGGGAATCACCCTGCTAAAGTCTTGACTGCTGCCCGTGAATCCATGCAAAAATAAAAGTGTCGGCTGATTCTTGTTGCCAGTTAAGGAATAGTGAAAGTTATAATTATTAAATTTGTCCATATACAATTATACGATTCAATATGAGGTACGGATTGCTGAATAAAAGAAGATTTTGAGAAGTCGCCCAACTCTGCCAACTCCACCAACTCCATCAACTTAGCAAACCATACCTCCAATTTACCGGAATTCTCGATCGCCCGATCTACAAAGCAAACCCCAACGCCAGCAGCAATCCGCTCGAAAAATGCAGCGTAACTGCGATAAACTTAGAGTTGCTGACCTTTGCCGGTTGGTCGTGATAGTTTGTGACATGGTGGCAAAGGTCGATCGCAAATGGCAAACTCCCAAAAATTAACAACGTCCAAATTGGGAACATTCCCAAAGCCACAAATAGCACAGTCAAAGCATAAACGCTTCCGCACAACCACTGCAACAACTGAGCACCTTTTTTCGTACCGAGTCGAACAATTGGGGATTTTTTACCCGCCGCCAAATCGTCCTCAACTTGGTGAAAGTGAGAACAAAATAAAATGATACTCGTTGTAATTCCCACGATTGCAGAACCCACCAAATTAGTGGCAGACCAAGTTTGAGTTTGACTGTAATAAGCCGCAGCCAAAGCTAGTGGCCCGAAGGTGAAAAAGCAAATAATTTCTCCCAAACCCTGATAGCCAAGACGAAACGGAGGCCCTTGATAAGTGTAGCCGAGAGCACAGCATAAAACTACTAGCAAAATTACTGTTGGGTCTTTTTGCCACCAGCTTATGGCGCAGATTCCTGACACTCCGACTGCTAAAAACAGATTGGCTAGCCAGAAAATTAAAGCTTTATTTCCGGTTAAGTTAACTAGGGAATGCGCTTTGTTTTTATCGATGCCTGTTTCTGAGTCAAATACATCATTGCTGAGATTCAGCCATGCTATAATCAAAATGGCTGACATTAAAAATGTCGAAAAAATTGACGAATTAATCGTTTGAGTTTCGGCAAAAGCAATTGCAGTTCCTACTGAAATAGGAATCACCGCAACGCTGTACATGGGCGGCTTGATTGCCGCCAGCCACAATTTACTATTTGAACGTTCAATTAACTTTGTTGTCATTACACAAACTTGATTCAATTGATAGCAGCGTAGTAATTTTACAATTTTATTGGTGAACAAAGTCTACTCTCGATCGGGTTGAGTGCGCGGCGGACATCCACACAGAGGCTGTGGCGGTACTCAAACAGCGCAAGTAGCCCGTCTGTAAACCTCTGCAGGGGGCGATCGACTTTTGCGAAATTTAGCCGATCGATCTTAAAGTTTTGTGTCTAAATGTTTCGCTCGATCGCCCGACGGTCGGTTTTTTTCCCCAACAGAGCCCAAACAGGGAGGGAAACTCAAAAGGTCGTGTTTTGCGATCGCCCTCCCGTGCTTAGATCGAAATAGGGGTTTTAGCCGGACAAACCCACACTCTATCTGACAAATCTGCTATTCTCGCTTTCATGACAGTAATACCGCACCGCGCTAATCTCTTGCAAGACCGCAATCAACTGCATCAGTTTCTGTTAAATTGCCAGCAGTCTTTAACCGAAAAAGATCGCACAAAAATAGTTAGTATTTCTCAGGAAATTTATCCCCTCGATCCGCTAGCTGTACTGCAAGAGATTTCCGAACCTTGTCAGCGGCACTTTTACTTTGAAAAAAGAGACCCCATTGCCGGCAAAAGTTTTGCAATTGCCGCCCTTGATTCGGCAATCCATCTCACCGTAGCAGGAAGCGATCGATTTGTGGCAGCTCAAAACTTTATTCGTTCAACAGTTGCCAATACAATTACCATTGGTGCGGAACGCTTGCCATTTAGCGGGCCTCACTTTTTTTGTAGCTTTGCTTTTTTTGATGAGAACATTGCTGCTAATTCTTACTTTCCGCCCGCCACCATATTTTTACCAAAATGGCAGATCACCAGACAGAAAGATAGCTGCATTCTCGTCGCAAATGCCATCATAGAAAAAGATCGAAACGTTAAAAACATTGCTGAGAATATTTGGCAAACCTTTGATAAAATTGAATCTCGCAAATACCATAAACTAACAACTGCGATCGACAGTTCGATCTCTTTGAAACAAATCCCCGTCAATGATGCCACTCAATTTAAAACATCAGTCAAGTCTGCTTTAGAATTGATCGCCTCTAAATATTTTAGTAAAATTGTTTTATCCCAAGCAATCAATGTGATTTCTCAAACCCCTTTCAGTTTAATAGATTCATTAAACAACTTGCGTCTCAGTTATCCAGATTGCTATGTATTTTCAACCAGTAACGGCAAAGGACAAAATTTTATCGGTGCCAGTCCAGAACGCTTAATTAGCATTCACAACAATCAGTTATTAACAGATGCTTTAGCAGGTTCTGCACCGAGGGGAAAAACTGAGGTGGGAGATGCGAAATTAGCCCAAGGATTGCTAGAAAGCGAGAAGGATATTCGCGAACATCAAGTTGTGATTGACTTTATTGTCGATCGCCTGTCTAAACTCGGCATTACTCCCAAATTTTCCCCAGTGCCCAGACTGCTGCAACTATCAAACATTCAGCATTTGTGGACACCGATAACAGCTCAAATTCCCCCTGATATTCATTTATTAAAGATTTTAGCTCAACTGCATCCAACCCCAGCGGTAGCGGGCGTGCCGAGAGATGTTGCCCTCGAACAAATTCGCCGCTGCGAAAGCTGCGATCGCTCTTTGTACGCAGCACCCCTCGGCTGGATCGATCGCGCCGGTAACGGCGAATTTGCCGTGGGAATTCGATCGGCTTTAATCGATGGCGATCGGGCTATACTTTATGCTGGTGCTGGTATTGTGGCCGGTTCGGAACCAGAGAAAGAACTAGCAGAAATTCAGCTCAAATTACAACCACTTTTAAATGCTTTAGTTTAGGAATATATCATAAAAATATCATCGCCAAAACAACCAAATGCTTGACTTTCGCAACACAAACACCCTCTGGTCTTCCGTATTAGCAGAAACTTTGCAGCGGTTGGGATTAACTACCGCCGTGATTTGTCCCGGTTCGCGATCGGCACCGCTAACAATAGCCTTTGCTCAAAACAAAAAAATAGAAACTATTCCCATACTCGACGAACGTTCAGCCAGCTTTTTTGCATTAGGAATTGCCAAAAAATCCTATTTGCCAACCGCACTAATTTGCACATCGGGAACCGCGGCAGCCAACTTTTATCCTGCTATCATAGAAGCCAGAGAAAGTCGAATTCCGCTGCTAATATTCACCGCCGATCGCCCTCCAGAACTGCGGGACTGTCACGCCGGACAAGCGATCGACCAAGTGAAAATCTACGGCAATTATCCCAACTGGCAAGGCGAATTAGCGATACCTTCTGCGTCCAGAGGAATGCTAGACTATCTCCGCCAGACGATCGTGTATGCTTGGGAGCGCTCGCAATTTCCAACTCCGGGCCCCGTCCACCTCAACATCCCGTTTCGCGACCCGCTTGTACCCGTTCCAGACGTAGCTGTAGAAGCTTTAGAAACAGAATTTAATCCCGAAGATTTCTTTGCAGGATTAGAACCCATTTTCGCGAGAGAAAGCTCTACCCCCCCCAGCCCCCCCTTGTTAAGGGGGGGAGAAGAAAGTACCATGCAACAGTGGCAAAAGTGCAGCAAAGGGATTATTATTGCAGGCGTTGCACAGCCTCAATTTGCCGAAAAATACTGTAGTGCGATCGGCAAAATTTCCAAATCTTTAAACTGGCCAGTTTTAGCAGAAGGACTATCCCCAGTCAGAAACTACGCCCAACTAAACCCCCATCTAATTTCCACCTACGATTTAATCCTGCGAAACCGCGAACTAGCAGATAAATTAACCCCAGAAATCGCCATTCAAATCGGAGACTTACCCACAAGCAAAGAACTCCGAAACTGGCTAGATAAAACCCAACCCAAACGCTACATAATCGACCCCAGCCACCACAATTTCGATCCCTTACACGGCAAAACAATTCACCTGCGAACCTCCCCTGAAAATCTCGCAACTAATCTCGCAACTATATTAACTCTTGTCCCCCCCCTTATTAAGGGGGGGTTAGGGGGGGAGCGAGCCCCTGCTACCACTGCTATTTCCCCTCAAATCCCCCCCCTAAACAAGGACGAATCAACTCTTGTCCCCCCCCTTAGCAAGGGGGGGCTAGGGGGGGTTCAAACCTCTCCATCAAACGAATACCTCCAACTTTGGCGCAACACCGAAATCCAAGTCAGACAAACAATAGACAAAAAAATATCAGCAATTAACAACATAATCGAGCCCAAAGTTTCCTGGCTGCTTTCCCAGATTTTGCCACCTGCAACACCGATATTTATTGCCAACAGTATGCCCGTCAGAGATGTAGAGTTTTTCTGGAAGCCGAACAACTTAGAAATAAAGCCGTTTTTCAATCGCGGAGCTAACGGCATAGACGGCACATTATCAACAGCTTTGGGAGTTGCTCACCGCAATCAAAGCAGCATCATGCTAACAGGCGATTTAACACTTTTGCACGATACGAACGGTTTTTTAATTAAAAATAAATTTGTCGGTCATCTGACAATCATATTAATTAATAATAACGGTGGCGGAATTTTTGAAATGTTACCCGTTGCGAAATTTGACCCGCCCTTTGAAGAGTTTTTTGCCACGCCGCAGCAGATTAACTTTGCTCAGTTGTTTGCAACTTATGGCGTGGAACACGAGATAATAGACGATTGGGAACAGTTCAAACAAAAATTAAGTTTTTTGCCAAGTAGCGGGATTCGCGTCTTAGAATTGCCAACAGAGAGGCGCGCCGATGCTAAATGGCGGCAAGATAATCTAAGTAAATTTGCCAAAGATTTGTAAATTTGTAGGTTGAGCAGGTGGAACGAAACCCAACCTACACTAATTTAAACTGCTGGTTGAGCTAGCAGCGCATCTAACTCTCCATCTGCATCGAGTTTGTGAATGTCATCGCAGCCGCCTACGTGTTGCTTATTAATGAAAATTTGGGGCACGCTGCGGCGTCCGTTAGCGCGATCGGCCATTGCTTTTCTAGCCGCTTCGTCGCCATCAATTTTGTATTCCGTGAAATTTACGCCTTTCCACCACAGCAAAGTTTTGGCGCGGATGCAGTAGGGACAGGTTTGCCAAGTATAGATTTCCACATTGGCTTTGATGCGATCGGGCTTGCGGCCCAAGATGGGATTGAGAAAATCAAGCATTTTCGGTACTGGGGTAAAAATTAAACTGGTTGGGGGATTAACGATCATTTTAGCGAAATGCCTTCAGCCCCACGTCCTACCCAAAAATCGGCGCGGGATGGAATTGCCTGCGGCAACCTGTGCCCCTGTGACCCAAGTCACAACTTTACCCTACTCGGATCACTTGCTTTCACCCTAGAGAATCACATTCGCGGCCTCATTAATATCACCGATCTTTTGAGGAAACCAGAAGATGATAAATATATCGAATTCAACCGCACTGCCATGCACCCCGTACAACTCCTCCCCGGCGCTATCTCTGAAATCCTCGCTTCTGTAACCGATACAGGCGTTTTGACTCTGGCGGATCGCTACGGTTTGATGGCCGCCACCTTCGACGACTCTCTGAATGACGAAGACAGAGGCTGTGTCAACCGCTTGCTGCGGGCGGTGCTCAGAGGCCGGGTGAAAGTAGTCAACGAACTTTCAGCAGCATTCTAATCGGGATTTGAAGTTTTGTTCTGAAGGCAGGGTGAGTCAGCGGTAGATGAAAATAGTGGAAACTCAGGCAGGAGTGGAAACAGCGGTAATTTGAATTCGATTTAAAAGTTTTCTCCTCTAACTCAACAACGGTTTTTTTGTCAAAGCAGCCTTTACCGGCTGCTTTTTTTTTGATTTAATCGCGGATTTCCAGGTTGTACTGGCGGCAGAGGGCGATCAGTTTTTGTTGGAATCGATCGCGCACACTGTCTGGAGACACAATGACGCAATCTTCGCCGTAACGGAATACCTCCCGAATCAGCCAAAAGGGATTAGAGACGCGCCGCACGACTTGGCGGACATCTCCGATGACTTGATCTTCCTCACTGATATCTTTTTGCCTGGGTTCGTAAGCTTTTACCATGCCACGATAAAAGTGTAAGTACACTTTTAAAAAATCTAAGCCTTCCTCGCGCCACTGTCCGTCCATTGGCTCAATAGCCTTGATGCGATCAAACCGCAAACACCGATTGTGAACAAGTTCGGGATAGTCGGGATTTTTGAGATCGTTAGTCTCTTCGCACCAGATTTCCAAGTAAAAGCGCTTTTCTTCAAAGGAAATCTCTGCGTAGCGCACTGTAAACTCTAGTTCCTCGTCTTGAGCGTTCAGGTAGAGCAGGTGGAAAGGTTGCTGGTTATTGATGTGTCGATCGACTTGAGTTCGCCATGCCACGCTAGGCTGATTAGCTAATTGCCAAAGCGATTGGCGCATCGGCGCTTCAAGCTCTCCTTGGTCTAACACCAGACTTAAAAGGGTTTGAGCTTGTCCGGCGTGACCTGAATCTGTCAGGATTTTAGTGGCTTGCAGTAGCGCTTCCACCTGAGTCGGGTTCAGGGTAAAGAGTTTGCGGACTTCCGGGGTTTGTTGGGCGATCGCGACGATCAACCCCGAAGGACTGGGACTTTTGCCCCAGAAAATGTTCAAGCGGCGAGCTAGCTCCTCTAGCTGCTCCTTGGTTCCCGGCGGAACTGACAGTGTAAGTGTTTCTTTTTTCCTAGACATCTGTGTAATATACTTGCATTATTCATAATAGTCTGCAATACTCTACTTATTGTACTTAAGAAAGCCTGACCGCTTAAGGCAGCCTGCCATGAAAGAAAGTCTTACTGATCGCCTACTGCAACTGATGTCCGATGGCCAGTGGCACTCAACAGAGGAACTGGTGGCAAAAATCAGTCATCGGTTTTCCGCAACGCAGCACGTTTTGAAGAAGCGGGGTTACAAGTTTGATAAGCGGCGGATAGAAGGACAGCACCACGAATATCGGTTGGTGACGAGTCCGAAAGCGAGCGCTTCTTAAATAAACTTTCTCAGATATTGGGGGTAGTATCTACTACTCCTAATATTCAGCTACCGGAGGTAAATGACTGTGAATTGGAAGCAACTCTCTTTGTTTGATGATTTGGATGAACAGCCTCAAAAAGTCTCAAATGAAGACGCTATGGATGAGATTACTAACTCTGACATCAGCATTCTTTTAAGTGCCTTAGCTGCTAAAGTTATTTCTGACCGTCAAAGGTCAGAAGTAATTACTAAATTAGCAAATCAGTCAGAGGCGGTAGCGATCGCACATTCTTTCAGCGACTCTAGTCTAGTTAGAGAACTCAGACTCAGGCGCAGTCAAGAAAAAACTCAGCTACCAAAACTAACTTTCACAGGCGATCGCGTTATCTATCAAAATCAAGATATTGGCAAAACTCAAATTTTGTACAAATCGCCGTTACCAGGAGAGTTACAGGCAAGATTATCTATTGAAAGCGCCATAGATAGATTTTTAGAGTATTTGCAGAAACAATATCAAATAGCGGTACTCCATGAAAGTGACTATCACGTACAGGTTTTTATTCCCCATCGAAAAGCAGCAGCCGACTTTAGTCAATATTGGCGAGAGTTTATCGAAAATATTGCTTTCTCAACTTATGGCGATACCAAGCGCAATTTACCAGGATTAGTACAAACATTCATTGTCATGCTCAATAGTGTCACTCTAGCCGGACGCGGTTTCAGTACCTTGGAAATTCCGATTTTGACACAAGAGCAATCTAATGTTTTAGCCGCTTGGTATTTGGCAGTTGTTAGGGAGGTAGAAAAGCGTCAAACAGAGCGTCAGAAGCAAATGAAGGCTCTCAAAACAGAAATAGATAATCCTGAGACAACTGATAAAGACCGCAAATCTTCAGAAAAAAAGTTGCTAGAAAAGGAGGAGATGCAGTTAAAAGAAGCGAAAAAGTACAACGAAGCTTTTCAAAAGTCCTTTGGTAAAGTCCTGCAGGAGCAACAGTCTATAGGGCAAGAGCTAAATCAAATTAAAAGTGAATTGGCGGACTCAGGGTTAACGAAAGCACAGAGGAATAAGTTAGACAAACAGCAAGACAAGCTAGTTCCTCAAATTATTTTTACTCAAGAGTCGGTCCAGCAAAAAATGCGATTGCTCGCAGAGTCAGATGGTGAACCATTTAAGTTTATTCAGTGCGATCGCCAACAAAACCCCGCTCGGTTCAAAAACATTGTTAACATTTCTAAAAGTTTCACTAAAACTGCTACAGACCAGATCAATGCAACTCGTGGAGATATTTTTACTCAGTGTATTCTAGAGATGTATCGCCTTTTGGAAAATCCGCCAAGCGCTCCATTCCCTGAACCATTGCTGAGCGAACAGCCAAGTATCAAAGAAGTCCGATTGGCTGGAGATGACGGGAAAGATTTTTGCTATTCCTGCGGCGTTACTCTTGAAAATGCTAAATGGAAAGTAGCCAGATTTATGTTTGAGCGACCTTCCCAGCGTCGTCAATCGTCATCAAGCGAAGATCGACCTTATATTTGTGCTTCCTGTTCAGCTTTAGCATTTGCTTCACCCTTAAAAATTACTGATGAAAGCATCATTTTGAAACTTGAACCGCTCAATCAAAGTGAACCTGCCAAACTCAGAGTTAAAGACTACATTAGAATGTTAACCAATAAAGAGTTACATTTAAGTGCAGGTCGATATTTAGTCCTAGCCTCAGATCGAACTGGTGGGGGTGATTTAGCATCCCAGAAACTCGGTCAAGTTCAATATGCACTAGCAAAAGTAGCTTCAATTTTTGCCCTTGAGGTTTTAGCTGATTTTAAATTCTCGCTAATTATTCAGGGAAGTCAGCCAAAACACTTAGCCAGCAGATATCTAGTTTTCATAAAGGGATTGATCGACGGCTACAACCAATCAATTGTAATTACTGGCAAGGAAATTAATATGACTCTAGGCGATGCTGTTCGCTATATAGAGGGAGATTTACCCTTTCTTGCTGAATACGATGTGACGAAGGCTGCTGCTAAAGTCAACTCTTTGCAACTTGAGAAAGTCCGCCAACTCTACTGGCAAATCATTCAAGAAGACTTGAAATTACAAGGAGTAAATATGGGGTCATCAAACCAAATGGCTAAACGAGCCAAATTATACAAGGATGTCACTGCTTTGACTGGATTAACCTATGCCTTTGCTCAATCTTTAGAAAGTACAGCTAAAAAGGCAATGAAAACAGAAGATGCAGAAAGAGAAGTAAGTAAAATCATTGAAAAAGTGGATGATGCCGTTGCTTTTTGCTACTACGCCACCCTTGGGGATGAGAAAAAAACAAATGTCCAAGCAAGACTTTATTGCAACCCTGAAAACTACTTTGTTTATGAACAAACAAAGAATTTGTTGGAAGAATTAAAAATTACCAACAGAGAAGAAAAAGATGCAGAAAAACAGCAAATGTGGCTAACGCTCTACGCTGATGATGTGATGAGAGCTTATACCTACTTTGCTGAAAATGGCTACAGTCAAGACCGAGAGTGGAATGAGTTAACTTATAACTTAAAACTTTCTCTCTACACTCGTTTTCCTGAATTGGTTCGCAAAGTAAAATCTACCACGGATAAAAACTAATCATGGCTGCTAAAAAATTTCAAACAACTAATGATCAAACTGAAAATGGTTCTGAGACGGCTAAGGAATCCAAAGTAACCAGTGGATTACCCAGAACAGATGAAAAGAACCCTCGTATGCACTTTGATATTTATGCCATTCTTGAAGGTTCGCAGGAGCTTTATTTTGGGCATGAAGTACAAGTCAATGTCAACTTGGTGGAAATAGTTAAGCTCACTACTAAGGATGGGAAATCCATCGAAAAATGTTATATCTCTCCAACGAAACGGCGAGGTGTTGAGCGACGTTGCTTGCTTTGGGCACCTGTGAAAAGTGGGGAACTGCTAGGAGATAAACAACAGTGTGGCATTCCCAAAACTTGTGCTAAACCTGACTGTCCTATTTGCGCTCCCTATGGTGCTCTTGACCCAGGAAAAAGCACTTTAATTGGTCGCGTTACTCACGGTGGCGGTGTTGCTGTTCAAGATATTTACCCAGTAGAGAAGCAACGGGCAATGCACCCGGCACGTCTAGTAAATCAAAAAGATGAAACGCCGATACCATTTAAGCGTCAGTACAATCAGCCCGGTATCCTCTATCCAGTGTCTAACCATGCGTTGAGTGTTACTGATAAAGATTTTTCCTCTGTTGCCTATGCTTTTCTGGATTCCTTACCACGCATTGGTTCAGGAAATCCCAAGGGAATTGCGATCGCTGAAAATGGGGAGAAAATTATTCGGGCTAATGGTGAAGAAATTAATTTTGATGTTTCTATGCCATTATTAGTCTTAGATCGCTATCTTTCTCCCAGAGGCAAACGTCCAATTATCTCCCCTTCAGAAACTCATCCCGGAGAGGCAATCTATAAATTTATTCAACTAGCCAGAACTCCAGAAGATAACACCGATCGCATCCAAGCAACTTACTTCGATCGCTGGATTGGAAATGCAGCATTAGAGAAATTACAAGAATACGCCGCGAACTTCGTTGAAACTGTTTTACAGGCGTGATCTATGTACTGCATAAAACTCACCATCACACCTACGGCAGCAATGACATTTCGCATTCTGCCAGGGTCAATTCTCAATATTGCCACCTATCCTTTTGTCCCGCCGACAACTCTATCAGGTTTCTTGCGAAGGTTAGGAATGCTCAGTGTCGGGTTAGAAATTCCTGAAACTCGAATCAACAAAGATGACCCGCCGTTTTATGCTTTACCCCGTCATTATGTAGCGCTAGGAGCTTATCCTAGCTTAAACAGTTGGCGAGGTGTGCATAAAACCTACCGCAAAGGAATGCGAGAATTTAATCACGATGTATTTTCCCGATTGTATGTGGAAAAAGACAAAGCTAACTTTCAACTCCACACTTGGGAATATTTAATTGTTGAAGAACTAACGGGTTATGTCGTCAGCGAATCTTTACAAGGTTTAGAACATTTCCAAGACGTAGAAACCTACGGCTGCAAACTGGGTAAAGAAGGCTTTGCAGTTGTCACAGAAGTTTTTACACCCATTGAGTTAAAGCGCGAAACAGTTACAGCTTATCCATCAACAATTGTCCCGATGGAAGCAATGTTACAGAGTTCTCAGTTTGTTGGAGGTTGCGATATTTACAACTTGTACCGTTACAACTGGTCTGCTGGTTCTGAAATTGATTCAGAAACAGATGGATTTTTAGACCAAAATCGCACTCTTGTAGATGGATTTATTCCTTTTGTTGCCGCTTACTACCCGCAAGCTTTTAACTCTCCACCTACTCTTGATTGCTACACCGACGGAGAAATTTATATCCCCGTTTCCCTTATCAACCTGCTAAGAGATTAAGTTTATGGCTAAGTCAGAACGTCAGCCTCCCTATAATTTTGGTCGTGTCTTTTTTCCTAGTGAACCCAATCCCAATCCGGCTATTCCCAATGAAATCCGTTTTCAGCCTCTGGGCAATCATGTTAGCAATGTAGGAAAACTGGTAAAAAAATGGCAACCTAGTGATTTTCCTGACCCTTACGAATCCTCATTCAAGCGAGTAATAAAAGCAGCCAACCTTCACGATATTGGTAAACCCCAGAAATTCGCTCTCCAAGTTGAGACTGACTCCGAACAAAAGTTTAAAAAATACATCTACTCATTTAGAGGGCATCGATTTCTAGCCGAATGCAAGGATAATCTCTGGGTGGAAAAACTTGCTCAAGGACATCACGATTTTTCAGTAAAAGATATTAGCCGTGATGCTTATGTGTTAAATAAATATCCAGAGCACCAGAGCATTCTTGCTAAAGATCCCTTAGCTTATGCACGAGAACTTTACATTTTAGAAATGTGCGATCAAATTGAAGCTGAGTTAGCTTGTCGGGTAATTGGAGATGACGAGCAAGCCGAGTCGCGCACTTTCATGGATTATACCATTGCTAAGGATGATTCCGAGCAAAATGTTTATCGAGTTGACCCTTGGATTTTTTCGCCAGACCAAATTGAATTAACTTTTGACTATTGGTTGTTTTGTCTTTCTGAGGATGACAAGGCTGATTTGAAAAAATGTCGCACAGAAAATCGAGATGTTGACTTAGGGAAAAAGTTAGACGCAATTGCTAAACAATGGTGGCAAAAGCAGCAAGGTCAGCCAGAAAAAGCAGAACCTCGAAAAGTTACGCTCAAACCTTACTTGTCAAACAAGCAGTTTCAAAATCGAGATTGTGAGTTTTGGTATCAGCAGTTAGCTGGATTTGCACCTAACCCTATGCAAAAAATGATTTTTGAGGTAATTGAACAGACAGACAACCCAGCTTTTTTGCTCAAATCTCCTACGGGTTCTGGAAAGTTTGAAGCGATTTTATTTCCGGCATTATCAAAAAATAGTCGTTTAATTTTGCCACTACCTGCTAGGAGTTTAATAGAAGACCAAAAACAGCGAATAGAAAAGTATTTAAAACGTTTTTCTGAGCTGAATCCCGACCGTGAAATCTCTTTAGTCATCGATACGGGTTCTCAAATGCAACGCTGGGTTTATCGCAATGGAAAAGAGGAACCTAAACCGAGAACTTACAATCCCAGACGGCATCTGTACAAGGCAGATGTCATTTTAACCACATTGGACAAATTTCTCTACCGCTATTTTGCCTTTGGGGACAAGCAAAAGTCTTTTGTATTTCCCTTGAGGATTCACCGGGACAAAACAGGCGATGAAAAAACTATCATCTGTTTTGATGAGGCTCACAGTTACGATGAGATAGCATTTACCAATTTTCAAAGTTTAGTAAAGTCACTTTATGAAGCTGGACGATCGCTCGTTTTAATGACTGCTACAATGCCACAGGAATACATCTATCGCTTTGATTATTTAGAAACGATCGATTATATCGGTACTGCCGATGATTCGGTCAAAGCTGAACAGTTGATTAATTTCCAGAAACAACATTTACAACAGCCTTATCTCAATCGAAGAAGTTTTGAATGGATTAACGACATCGAGCGCAACTCTGAAAATCCTGAACCTTTTCAAAAACGGATTTGTGAAACGGTAACTAAAGAATGGCAATCTAAATCGAATTGCAAAATTATTACCGTGGTTCAAACTGTTAGAGATGCCGTTGCTATTTATGGGCAACTTTCAGATAAGTTGAAACTGACTGAAAATACAGAATATAAACAACTATACCTTTACCACGGTCGTCTAGACCATCGAGTCAGGCAAGAGGTCTATACCCAACTCAAACAACGAGATGATAAGGCTCAACCTTATATTCTCATTACCACCAGCGCAATTGAAGTTGGATGTGACTTGAATAGTGAGGTTCTTATTTCCGAAATTTGCCCACCTGAAAACTTAATTCAAAGAGCAGGGCGCTGTAATCGGAAAGGGAATTTTCCTGATGCTAAGGTAATTGTTCTCGGTAAAATTGAGGGCAGTCGTATCCCTTTTTATGCTCAAACTTTGGAGGAAGCTGAATGGCAAGACTATCAAGAAACTCTTCAGCAATTAGAAAGCTTTGACAGCCATAAAATTGCCGAACATATCACGCGATCGCAACAAGTTGATGACTACCGAGTAGTCGAACTCTTCTCGATGCTCCATGACTATGTTTACAGTGCTGACTTAACTTGTCAACCCGCTCACGAAAAAGGGCTAGTTGTTACTCGGAGTTGGACACCATCCGCAACATTAGTTTATGACGATGGAACTCATGGCGACAAAATTGAAAATATGCCTCAAGTGACAGTGCCAATTGACCGTTTAACCATCAAAAAAGACAATATCAATCAGTATGCCAATACTCATGTTTGCGAACGCTACTATGACCAAGAAAATACATCCTGGGAAATGCGCGGTTTACGCTGGGGCTTTGCCTATCAAAAAGAAATTGTCATCAAAATAAATCAAACCAATGATGGTGCATTTATGCCAGATGCCAATCCCGAATATTCCTATAACCCAGAACTAGGTTTTGTAGAACTGCCGGGAGTTTTCATCAAGCTGAAAACAAAGGGGTTTGATGAAAAATTATTATATCAGTATGGCAACACGGGTCAGAAAAAATCAGTAATTATTACATACACCAAGGCATTAGAGGAGACGACTTAAAAGCGATCGCACCCTAATCAACACCACCAACCATTAACCAAATATGCCGCACAGCCTAGTCCTCAACATCCTCCCCCTGGCCCCAATTCCCCCCGGATACCTCACCGGAAGACACCTGCACGCCCTCTTTCTCACCCTCGTGAGCTCCGTTGACAAAAAACTCGGCGATCGCCTCCACGAAGCCGCCGCCCAAAAATCCTTCACTCTCAGCCCTTTACAAACTAAAAAATGCCCTTTCAAAAAACACCATTCCCTGCAATGGGAACACTCACAATCTATTCCAGAACATACCCTCTGTTGGTGGCGGATTACTCTGCTTGATGACACTTTATTCGGCCAATTAACTAATCTTTGGCTGAATCTCAATCCCTCGAAGCCGTGGCATCTGGGGCCCGCCGATTTGATGATTACTAAGATTCTCGGAACGCCGCAAGTAGATCAGCCTTGGGCTAATGCTTGCGATTACTCTCAATTGTACGATCGCGCTTCGGAAACTAATCGCTTAATTGCCTTCAGTTTTGCCACTCCTACTACCTTTCGACAGGGAAAATTTGATTCCGTGATTCCTACTAGAGACTGCGTTTTTAACAGTCTCCTCAGTCGGTGGAATAAGTACAGCCCGATCGCAATTCCCGATCAGTCATTCGATGCACTTTTTTCGACATTTGTCAACATCAAAAGTGAAATATTGACTAACTATCAAAGCGATTTTGTCGGCATGGTTGGGGAGGTTAGTTATCGGATTTTGGGAGATGTCGAGCCTTTAGTGATTAAGCAAATTAATGCTTTGGCTGATTTTGCTGTTTACTGCGGGGTGGGGAGGAAAACTCCGATGGGGATGGGAATGACTCGGCGGATTGTTGTTAATAAGAGTTCTTGATAAGTGAGGGTAAAACCCATAGTCCGCCAGGGGTTTAAACCCCTGCCTCAAAGCTAAAGTCCTCTGAAGAGGACTGCAAGAATGAATGATTAAATTACTGCTTCAGTCGGTTTCAACCTTGGCGCTTACTGTTACCTATAAGCTCAAAATATCATCAATGATTCAATTACTTCTTCAGTCGGTTTCAACCGACTTTAGCTATGAGACAGGGGTTTCAACCCCTGGCGGACTGGCGGATCGCTGGCAGAACACTGGCGGATCGCTAATTCATCAAATTCTTTCGCCCCACGGGGAAATTAAATGTTTCAACCCTTAAAATTATGGTAGAAGTTCACGGGGGTAGCAAAAACCCAAAAAATCTGATAAGGTGAGGCACATGGAGAAGACAGTGCCGGAATTA